>CANHBA010000044.1 GCA_947458985.1 Flavobacteriales bacterium | reverse complement strand
GTCTTGTAATTAGATCTCGAATTTCGGTCTGATTTTGAATTTCATTGCAAGACCAGCAGTTATACCTCTTGGTCTTGTAATTAGATCTCGAATTTCGGTCTGATTTTGAATTTCATTGCCGTCACCAGAATACGCCTCCTTTTGAAGAGGATATCGTTTGTTAACTAGAGATGTATCTTGTTCGACTTTGATCTTTGAGAGCAGAATTAGATCATTATTGCTTTTCAAATTGGTATGTAAACTATTAACCGCAGCAGTTTGTAGCTTTTGAGTTACCTCAACGGTTTTGCTTTTTGAATCGCGTACGGATGAATTGATTTGGGCATCATTTTTTTGCTCGAGGTAGGTGTAGGTAGTGATGACGCCAACGAGCAGAGAGCCAAAAGCAGTGAGGGCATATTTAAAGGCGCTGCGGGCATACCAGGGTTGCACGCGTCCGAGTGCATCGGTAAGCCTTTGCCACATCAAGGGTTCTGGCTCTACATGGCCCTTCAGCTGATCGCGCAGGTATTTTTCGAAGTCGTCTAGTTGCTTCATTTAGCTGATCATTTTATCTTGTTGGTGCAAGGCTTTTTGCAAAGCTTTTTTGGCTTCAAAGAGCTGTGATTTAGAGGTGCCTTCATTGATGGAAAGCAACTCGGCAATTTCTTTGTGCGCGAAACCTTCCATGACGTATAAGTTGAAAACCAAGCGCGCACGCGCAGGAAGTTTTTGAACTAAAGCCATAATATCAGCGGTTGCTAATTGGGTCTCTATACCGGGTATGTTGGTTTCGACTTGATAGGCCGTTTCAATGTCGATGTGTTGCCTGAATTTGGCTTGAGCGCGTAAGGCGTCTATAGCGGTGTACACAAAAACACGTTTGACCCATCCAGGTAGGTGGCTGGCTTGTTTGATTTTGTGTATATTTTGAAAAACTTTTACAAAGGCATCTTGAAAGATATCTTGTGCGCTGCTGCGGTCTGCAGCGTAACGTAGGCAAATCTTGAACATGGCTGGCGCAAAAAGATCGTACAGCTTATGCTGAGCACGCACATCTTTGCGCACGCAGTCTTGGATAAGTTGCTCATAAAGTTCAGCGTCTGAAACCATACCGTTAAGAGACGAAAAGGTACAGCAAAAGGTTGGGATGTTGCGCTTTAAATGAAATAAAGAGCCCCAATTGTGGTAAGTGAGGTCAAGACCAAAACAAGAACTTGTTCAAAAGACAAGTGAATAGGCATGGTTACTTTCGGTTTTTTGAGTGCGCTGATCATCAGGCGTAGATAGACAAAAGCACCAATTACAGATGCGATGAGCGCTAAAATAGCGGTGTAAGGCACATGCGGCGCAGCGGACCATAACAAAGAGAATTTACCGAAGAAACCTGCAAACGGAGGAATACCTGCTAAAGAGAAGAGTGCCAAGACAAGAGCAACGCCAATCACCGGATTTCTCCAAGCGATGCCTTCCCAATTAGCTAAGCTGTCGGTGTCATCATTGACAGCAAAATTGACCACTACCAAGGCGATGGTTGCAACGGCATAAGCTGTTACAAACAAGAAAATGTTGCTGTTGTGGATATCCGCTAATGCAAAAAGCATAAGACCCGCATTTGCGATAGAAGAATAGGCAATGAGTCTTCTGAAGCTGGTTTGTTTCCAGGCAGTGATGTAACCATAGAACATGGAAAGCACAATGATGATACAAATGAGGTCAATCCAGAATGCATAGGAATCTCTAAAGACTTGTCCGAAAACGTTGATGATGGCATAGATACCGGCAATTTTAACAACGGTAGACATGTACATGAGCACAGAGTTGGATGCTCCGTCATAGACGTCTGGGCCCCAAAAATGAAAAGGAACAGCGCCAATTTTAAAAGTAAAGCCAGCTAGTAAGAATAAGCTACCGATAATTGCCATTGGGCTTTGCCAAATACCTATAGCTAAGTTAGATTGTATTTCAATGATTTGAAAACTTCCGGTGGCGCCATATAATAAGGCAATTCCAAAAAGAAGAATAGCCGAGGCAAAAGACCCCGTGAAGAAATATTTAACGGCAGCTTCTGCAGAACGACTGCTCCCTTTTTCGATGCCAACTAATACATAAATTGGAATAGATAGGATTTCTAAACCAATAAAAAATAGCATGAGGTCGTTGGGTTGTGCCATAATAATGGCACCACAAACTGAAAAGAGGATCAATGCAAAGTAATCACCTGTGTGTTCGTCATCGCTCTTATAACGTTTGTAACCACCAAGCATAGCGAGTAGGGTCACGGCACACAACAAGATAATGACAAGACCTTGCGTAGGGATAAATTGAGCATAGGACGCAAATGGTGAAACATAAGACCCTTTGAAATAAGCAGCAACACCCGCACCAATTAAGCCCAGACTGGCAATGAAAATTGAAAAGAGCGGCTTTTTTTGCATTCCTACAAAAAGTCCGAGAAGGCCACTGATAAAAAGAATAACGATACTATCCATGATGTGAATTAATGAGTAGGTTGGGTAAGGCTGTGTGCAACAAAATCGGTGAGGCACTGTGGTGCCAGGCCGAGGTAAATGGCAGCAATGCTCAAAATGGCAAAAACTGCTATTTCTGACCAATGTAAGTCTTCAAAAGTAGCGTTAATGGTTGGCCCAAACATAGGTGCTTGATAAGCTTTGAGCATATAAACTGCACCCAAAACCAAAGTGGTACTTGCTAAGAATCCTGTAAGTGCATTGGCGCTGAAGAGCGCTTTGATCAAGAAGAATTCTCCGATAAAACCAGCCGTAAACGGAACTGATAAAGAAACAAAAGTGAGTACAGCAAACCAGAAGGCAAAACGCGGTGCAACTTTTGCAATACCGCCTAGTTGGCCGAGTTCGCGGGTGCCCAAGCGTTGTTCGATGATGCCAGCGGCCAAGAACAAACCAATAGATACAATACTGTGATTGACAATTTGTACTACTGCAATTTGGTTGGTGTCGAAATTGTTGAGCATGAGCGCAGCAGCAATAAGCCCCAAGTGACTCAAGGAAGCGTAGGCAAATAAGGTTTTGAGGTCTTGCTGACGAATAGCCACAACCGCGCCGTAGACTACACCGATGATGCCTAGCGTGATGATAGGCCAACGCCAGAAGTCAGTAGCAATTCCATCGAAAATAGGAAGAACCCATTTCAATAGACCAAACAAAGCCATTTTGAGCATGATCGCAGAAAGGAGCATGGTGCCAGCTGTTGGTGCTTTGGTATAGGTCTCGGCTTGCCATGTATGGAATGGAAACAAAGGGATTTTAACGGCAAAAGCCAATAGAAAACCGCCCATTAAGAAAATACTTGTATTGCCCAACGAACTGAGGTCAGCGGCTAAAAGAGCTTCGTAGGTTTGTTGGTTGGTGGCGTGCATGAGGCCAATCACCGACAGCAGCATCGCCAAAGACCCGAGGAGGGTATACAAGAAGAATTGGAGCAAAGCGCGCGGCTTGTCAAAAGATCCGAACCAATAGAGAATCAGGAAGATTGGCAAAAGGGTAAGTTCCCAAAAGATATAAAATCCGAGGATGGTGTTGGTGGTGAACACACCAAGCAAGCCAAATTGCATCAGAAACGCCAACGCAGTAAAGCGTTTTTCATTGGTGATACTTCTTTTGAAGTTACTCAAGAACACCAAGAAAATAACCGCATTGGTGAGTAAAATCATGGTAAAGCCCAAGCTATCGATAGAGAAGCGTACAAACCTAAGACCGAAGTCGATGAGGAGGTGCTCACTTGGCTCAAAATAGCATACAGCTACACTGCTTAGGACGAGCGTTGCCGCGCTGGCAATTAAACCAAATATACGTGTGATGTTACTCGGGATGAACCAAGCGACAAGACTAAAAACAAGGGGTAAAAGAATTAGTGCCAAACCGAAAGTTTTAAAAGGTAATATGCAACAAAAATGATCAGACCAAATACCATCCAGAAAAGATAGCTGCTCAAGAAACCTGTTTGCCATTTGCGGGTCAGGTTAGCGGTATTGAGAATGCCGTCTGCGATGGCATAGACACCATTGCGCAATAATTGAACATCGACAACCTTGCCAACAAACTCGGAAAGTGTTAAAAGTGGTTTGACAAAAACTGTATTGTAAATTTCGTCAACGTATAATTTTTGAGCGGAAAGGCGTTCCCAGCCATTGAGCGCTGCATCTTCTTTAGCCAGCGATCCTTTTTTGGCGTAATTGAGGTAGGCCCAGATCATGACGCCAACGGCTATGATGCTCGCAAAAAGCATGAGGCCAATGGATGTATTGAAATCGAGGTGCGCATTATGCACCTCCGATAGACCAAAAGTACCATGGCTTAAATAGTGGTCAAACCAATGAGCTGCATTTTTGAAAAACAAACCAGGTAGGTTCAGTAAACCACCAAAAACAGATAACACTGCAAGAACCATTAGTGGAAGCGTCATGGATAAACCACTCTCATGAACTTTGCTTTTGAGAGAGTCTCCACCGCGGAAAGCGCCGTGAAACGTAAGAAAATAAAGGCGGAACATATAAATTGCGGTCATGGTGACGGCAAGTACCAATATTGCATAAACTGCAGGGTTGTGGTGCAGTGCTTGCGCCATGATTTCGTCTTTGGAGAAAAATCCGGACAAGAATGGAATACCGGCTATTGCCATGGTGCCAATCAGGAAGGTAAGATGGGTAAGCGGCATGAGTTTGGCCAAACCACCCATTTTACGGATGTCTTGTTCTTCGTGCATGCCGTGAATGACTGAGCCAGAACCTAAGAAAAGGAGGGCTTTGAAGAAGGCGTGTGTGGTCACGTGGAAAAGTGCAACAGTGTATGCACCAAAACCAAGCGCTACAAACATGAGTCCTAATTGTGAAACCGTTGAATAAGCCAATACTTTTTTGATGTCGTTCTGACGCAGTGCCATGAACGCTGCAACAAGAGTAGTGGCGAGGCCAACGTAAAGAATGATGTCTTTGGTGAATGGCGCTAATTCAAATAAGAAATTGGAGCGAACGGTGAGGTAAATACCTGCGGTAACCATTGTTGCGGCATGGATGAGTGCCGAAACAGGTGTTGGCCCCGCCATGGCATCGGGTAACCACGTAAAGAGCGGAATTTGTGCACTTTTACCGGTTGCAGCAATGAACAAACAAAACGTAATAAAGAACATGGCGCCACCTTGCAATGCAACATCTCCTTGTACCGCTTTGCCAATTGTCATGAACTCAAGTGTGTGGAATTGGCCGAGAATCATGAATAAGGCAAGTAACAAACCGACGTCGCCAATGCGGTTCATGATAAACGCTTTTCGGCCAGCTAGGCTATTTGCCAAGCCTTTTTGTGCGTCGTTGTAATGAAAGCTGATCAGCAGGTAAGAACACATCCCGACGCCTTCCCAACCGAAGAACAACACAAAATAGTTTGAACCCAGTACTAAGAGCAGCATCGAGAAAATGAACAAATTCAAATAGGTAAAGAATTTGTGGTAACCTTCGTCATGGCTCATGTAGCCCATAGAAAATAGATGGATAAGCGAACCAATACCGGTGATGATGAGCGTCATCCAGATGGATAAGGCATCAATTTGAAATGAGGCATTGATTTGGAGCTGATCAAAGTCGATGATGTTGAACAACTTGACAATTTGGGTGCCGTGTAAGCCCGAAAATAGGGTGGTTGCCAATAAAAATGCAACGAAAACAACAGCCGTGGCAATTCCACCGACTATTGTTTTTGGCAGTTTCTTGCCAAAGAGTCCGTTGATTGCAAAACCAAGGAGCGGCAGCGCAATGATAAGAAGGAGCGTCAGGTCTTTAGCCATGTTTAATTTTTAAGTTGGTTGTACATGTCGATGTCGATAGACTTGAGGTTGCGGTAGGCCATAATGATGATAGACAAACCTACTGTTGCCTCTGCTGCAGCCACTACCATCGTGAAAAACACAAAAATTTGTGCGTCACCATTGCCGTAGTAGGTAGAGAAAGTCACGAGCATGAGGTTGACGGCATTGAGCATAAGCTCGATACACATCAGCAGGACGATCATGTTTTTGCGGGTCATGGCGCCAATGGCTCCGATGGTAAACAGCGCAAAAGACACAAAAAGGTAGAAGTCTAGGGAGGTCCCGATACTTGAAGCAGCTTGCATATTATTCGATGATTTGTTTTTCGCGTTTGGCGAGCAAAATGGCGCCCACCATAGCGGCGATGAAAAGAATGGAAGTGAGTTCAAAAGCAACAATATACTTTGAGAAAAGCAAATTGCCGAGTTCTTTTACCAAACCAATGTTGTTGTCTTGTTGGCGGTAGGTTTGACCCAGGATGAGCGTGTCTTTGAGCGCCGTGATGAGCACTAAAAATAAGGAGCCACCTGCGATAAATGCAGCAAGTTGTGCGCCTCTGGTGTTCATGGGCTCTACTTCTTTATTTAAGTTCAGGAGCATCAAGACAAACAAGAATAAGACCATAATGGCACCCGCATAGACAATCATGTTGACGATGGCCAAGAACTGTGCGTTCATCATGATGTACATGGCAGTAATGAAGAAAAACGTAATGACCAAATAAATGACGCTACGCACAGGGTGCTTACTGAGCACAACCATAAGGGCCGAAGCTAAAGTAAGGCTCCCTAAAATGATGGAGATGATTTGCAAACTCATAATTGGGTACGTTTACCGGTGTGTTGTCTTTTGGTGATATCGATGCGCTCATCTAGCGTTTCCACTAGTTTGTCTTTGCCATAGGTGAAGTTGTCTCGCTCAAAGTAGGTCGGCACCAAGCGGTCTGTCAAGAAAATGGCTTCTTTGGGGCAGGCTTCTTCACACAAGCCACAGAAAATGCAGCGCAGCATATTGATTTCATAAGTGGCAGCATATTTTTCTTCGCGGTAAAGGTGCTCTTCACCACGTTGGCGTTCAGCGGAGGTCATGGTGATGGCTTCTGCTGGGCAAGCAACAGCACAAAGACCACAAGCTGTACAGTTTTCGCGACCTTGTTCATCGCGTTTAAGGACATGCTGGCCACGGTAGATAGGAGCAAACTCGCGCGTTTCTTCCGGATATTTAATGGTTTTACGCTTGCGGAACATATGGCGCATAGTGGTGATCATGCCACTGATAATGGCAGGCAAGTAGGCTTTTTCCCATAAAGTCATGGGTTTATCAGAAACTACTTTTTTACGATTGGTAAGACTTTCCATAATGAGAACTGAAATTTAGAACCACCCGTTTTTAAAGGCGATGACCAAACCGGTGACTAATAAATTGATGAGCGAAAGTGGAAGTAAGGATTTCCAGCCTAAGTGCATGAGTTGGTCAAAGCGAAAGCGTGGGATGGTCCAGCGGATCCACATAATGACAAAAATGAAGAGGAAAATTTTGATTGCAAAAGCTGCTATACCTAGTATGGCAAGGGTGTTGCCACTGAAATGACTCATGCCAGGGAAGTTGTAGCCGCCAAAGAATAAAATAGACATAATGGCCGACGACACAAACATAGAGGTGTATTCTGCAAATAAATACAAGCCTAGTTTCATGGAGCTGTACTCGGTGTGGTAACCACCAACAAGTTCTGATTCACATTCTGGTAAGTCGAAAGGTGCTCTGTTGAGCTCAGCTAACGCACAAATAAAGAAAATGAGAAAGGCAACGGGTTGGTAAACAATATTCCAGACACCACTTTGTTGGGCGACAATATCATTTAAACTAAGTGATCCGGACAACAAAACGATAGTAATGGCCGAAACACCCATGGCAAGCTCGTAGGAAATCATTTGCGAACTGGCGCGAATAGCTCCGTAGAGGGAGTATTTGTTGTTAGATGCCCAACCACCGATCATGATGCCGTAAACACCAATGGAGATGACGCCAAAGACGTATAAGATACCGATGTTGATGTCGGCAACTTGCAAAGTGATGTCGCGACCAAAAAGGTGTAGTTTAGGACCCCAAGGAATGACTGCGCTGGTGATGAGCGCCGTAAACATGGCTATTCCAGGCCCAATAATAAACAACCATTTATCGGCTTTGGCAGGAATGAAGTCTTCTTTTAAGAACATCTTGACGCCATCGGCGATTGGTTGTAAAATACCAAACGGACCAGCGCGGTCTGGGCCAACGCGGTCTTGGATCCAGGCGGCCAGTTTACGTTCAAAGTAGGTCATGTAGGCTGCTGCACCTAGGGAAACAAGGAAGAGCAACAATACAAGTATTGATTTTTCTATGAGCAACGCGGTATCCATTAGCTAAGTAGTTTGGGATTGTTGTCGTTTTTGGTGGCGTATTTACCTTGTGAAATCACAGAATGACGGTCGATTTTGCGCGGACCAATTAAGTTCCATTTGCTAGGATCTTTTTTGTCAAAACGACAATCGTTGCAGATCCAGGCGGTTTTGTCTTCAATGGTTTCTACTTCTCCGTATTTGTCTTTGCGTGCCGTGACACGGAAGATTTCGTTACCGAACATCCAGACCACTGCTTTTCCGGAGCATTTGTCGCAAGCGCATTCTGCTTCATAAGGCTTCAGGAACCATACACGAGACTTGAAACGGAACGTTTTGTCGGTGAGCGCGCCAACTGGACAAACGTCGATCATGTTGCCAGAGAAGTCGTTGTCGATGGCGTTTTCGATATAAGTAGAGATTTCGGCGTGTTCTCCGCGGTGCAAGACACCATGAACGCGTTTTTCGGTCAGTTGATTGGCCACAGCCACACAACGGTAGCATAAAATGCAACGGTTCATGTGGAGTTTGATCTTGTTGCCAATGTCGATTGGGCTGAAAGTACGGCGTTCTTCGCGGTAGCGTGTTTTGGCTGATCCGTGCTCGTAGCCGAGGTCTTGAAGGTGACATTCACCAGCTTGATCGCAAATTGGGCAATCGAGTGGGTGGTTCACTAACAAGAATTCTACGACTCCACCACGATTGGTGTGTACGCGTTCAGAAGTTTTGTTCTTGACGATCATGCCGTCCATTACAGGTGTGGAGCAAGAAGCCACCAATTTTGGCATCGGGCGTGGGTCTGCAGTAGAACCAGCAGCTACTTCAACCAAACAAGTACGGCATTTGCCGCCAGTGCCTGGGAGTTTGCTGTAGTAGCACATGGCTGGAGGCACGAGGTCTCCGCCGGCCTGACGCGCAGCATTGAGGATGGTAGTTCCTGGTGCTACTTCAATTTCGACGTCGTCTATTGTTACTTTTATCATAGGACTAAGCTTCAAGCGGTGCTTGGATTAAACCATAATTTCTAGATTGTGCCTCTTGTGGAGACTTTACGTGCCATTCGAATTCATCTCTGAAGTGGCGAATAGCAGCGGCAACTGGCCATGCGGCAGCATCACCTAGTGGGCAAATGGTGTTGCCTTCAATTTTTTTGTTGATTTCTTCGAGTAGGCTGATGTCTTCGAGCGTGCCGTGGCCATGCTCTAGGCGGTAAAGTACCTTTTCCATCCACCCAGTTCCTTCTCTACATGGCGAACATTGGCCGCAAGATTCATGTGCATAAAAACGTGCAAAATTCCAGGTATTGCGTACAATACACTGGTCTTCGTCAAACACAATGAAGCCTCCAGAACCAAGCATAGAGCCACTAGCGAATCCGCCGTCAGCCAAACTTTCGTAGGTCATGAGGCGGTCGGTGCCGGCAGCTGTTTTGGTAACGAGGTAATGTGGTAAAATTGGAACAGATGAACCACCTGGGATACATGCTTTGAGTTTTTTGCCATTCGCAATTCCGCGGCAGTAGTCGTCGCCGTAGATGAATTCTTCTACGGATAAACCGAGTTCGATCTCGTATACGCCTGGGCGCACTAAATTACCGCTCGCTGAAATCAATTTGGTTCCTGTTGAACGCTCAATGCCAATTTTGGCATAAGCCTCGCCGCCTTCGTTCACAATAGGAACTACTGCAGCGATAGATTCTACGTTATTGACAACCGTCGGATTGCCCCACAAACCTTTCACAGCAGGAAAAGGTGGTTTCATGCGCGGGTTACCGCGCTTGCCTTCGAGTGACTCGAGTAGGGCGGTTTCTTCGCCGCAAATATAGGCGCCTCCACCTGGTGTGACCACGAGGTCGAGGTCGTAGCCTGATCCGAGAATGTTTTTGCCGAGCATGCCATTGGCATAGGCTTCAGCGATGGCTTTTTCAAGAATGCGCAAGACATACATGAATTCGCCGCGAATGTAGATATAAGAACGGCGCGCGCCCAATGCGTAGCTCGAGGTAATCATGCCTTCGATGAGCAAATGCGGCAGTTTTTCCATGAGGTAGCGGTCCTTGAACGTACCTGGTTCTGATTCATCGGCATTGCATACCAAATGGCGCTCAACGCCTTCTGGTTTAGCTAAAAAAGACCATTTCATGCCGGTAGGGAAACCTGCGCCCCCACGACCGCGCAAGCCAGATTTCTTGACTTCCTCGACGACTTCATCAGGGCTCATGTTTTTGAGCGCTTTTTCTACGGATGCATAACCGCCGTGTTTGCGGTATACATCATAAGATGCAATTCCTTGGACATCTGCGTGTTCTATAAGTAGTTTTCTTGCCATTGGATTAAGATTTTGAGGCCTCGCGCATGGCGTCGAGCATTTCGTTCACTTTTTCTTTGGTCAGACGCTCGTAAAAATGGTATTTACACATGAGCATTGGGCCATAACCGCAGGCACCCAAACATTCCACTGTTTTGAGGGTAAACATGCCGTCTTTGGTGGTTTCACCGACTTTGATATCGAGTTTTTGTTCGATGTACGTAATGAGGTCATCGGAACCTACCAATTGGCAAGGTCCGGTACGACATACTTCAAGTACATTTTTGCCGACAGGGTCGAGGTGGAACATGGTGTAGAAAGTAGCTACTTCGTACACTTCTATTGGTTCGATGTCGAGTATTTGTGCAACGCGATTCATGGCGCCAACACTGACCCAACCCAATTCGTCTTGGACTAAATGCAGCACGCTAAGAATGGCACTTTTTTGTTTTCCTTCAGGGAAAAGACCAATGACGCGCTTCATTTCGGTCATGGTTGCTGCACTGAAATCAATCGGTGCTTCGTTGACAGCTTGTGGGTGATCTGCTTTCATATTAGGCGTCTAGTTCTCCGGCAATGACATTGATGCTACTGAGTGTCAGAACGGCGTCTGAAATCGGTAGTCCTTTGATCATTTCTGGATATGCTTGGTAATAAATAAAACAAGGTCTTCTGAATTGAAGGCGATAAGGTGTACGGCCACCATCAGAAATGAGGTAGTAGCCAAGTTCTCCGTTTCCGCCTTCTACGGCATGGTATACTTCTCCGACAGGAAGTTCGGTTTCGCCCATGACAATTTTGAAATGGTAGATGAGCGCTTCCATGTTGTTGTATACATCTGCTTTTGGCGGAAGATAGAAATCTGGGAGGTCAGCTTTGTAGTCGCCTTCAGGCAAGTTTTTGTAGGCTTGCTCGATGATGCGCAAACTTTGGCGAATTTCTTCTTGACGCACCATGAAGCGGTCGTAGGTGTCGCCATTGACGCCCACAGGAATAATAAAGTCGAAATCTTCGTAAGAAGAATAAGGGCTCATGACGCGCACGTCGTAGTCAACGCCTGCTGCACGTAAGTTAGGTCCTGAAAAAGAGTAGGAGAGTGCACGCTCTGCAGAAATAGGCCCAGCACCTTTGGTGCGGTCCATAAAAATGCGGTTGCGGGCAAGCATGCTGTCAAATTCTTCGAAAGCTTTCGGGAAAGTCTTTAGAAAGGATTGTAGTTTTTGATGGAAAACCGGGGTGAAATCGCGCTCAAAACCGCCGATGCGGCCCATGTTGGTTGTGAGGCGCGCACCGCTCATTTCTTCGTAAAGCTCGTAGATTTTTTCGCGCTCGGAGAACGGATAAAAGAAAGAGGTGAGGGCACCTGCATCGACGCCAATAACCGAATTGCAAATAAGGTGGTCTGCAATGCGGGCGAGTTCCATGATGATCACGCGCATGTACTGCACGCGTTTTGGGATGTCCACACCGATGAGTTTTTCGACGGTCATTTCCCAACCGATGTTGTTGATTGGGGAAGAACAATAGTTGAGGCGGTCGGTGATCGGGGTAATTTGATTGTAAGGACGACGCTCTGCTAATTTCTCAAAAGCACGGTGGATGTAACCAACTGTTTGCTCTGAGGAAATGATTTTTTCACCGTCTACTTTTAAGATGTTTTGAAATATACCGTGTGTAGAGGGGTGCGTCGGACCAAAGTTAATGGTAGCGACATTTGCTGGGTCTGCAGCCTGCAAAATATCTTTTATTTCTTGGCTCATAGTTCGTTGTTGTTGCGTCCGAAAAATCTGTCGTCTTTGTCTTCGCGGGTGGCGTCTTCCAAAACGTATTCTTTGCGCATTGGGAAGTAATCCATGTCGTCCATGTTGAGGATGCGGCGAAGATCTGGGTGTCCGTCGAAAATGATTCCAAAGAAATCGTAGGTTTCGCGTTCCATCCAGTTGGCACCGGCAAAGAGGTCGGTGATGGTGGTAATGTGTAGGTTTTCTTTTGGAAGGTAACCTTTGATGCGCAAGCGCAGGTTGTTTTTCCAAGAATGCAATTGGTAAACTACGGCGAATTCACGACCAACAGCCTCAGGGTAATGCACGCCTGCTATGTTGGTCAGGTAGTTCACACTTAAATCTTGGTGTTGTTGCAACCATTGAATGGCATCGTGGATACGACTTGGCGTCATTTCGATGTTGAGCATGCCAAAAGCTTCTTCATGGGCCAAAACATCGGCACCAAACGCAGCTTGTACTGCCGTCAAATATTCTTGATTATTTTGCTTCTCCATGTTGATCGATCTCGATTTGGTAGGTACCTAACAAATGCTTGTATTCTTCAGAATAGCGTCTGCGGTTGGATTCTTTTTTCACCAATTCATGAATGTTCATGACGCCTTCAATGATTTGTTCTGGTCGCGGTGGGCAACCCGGAACGTAAACATCGACAGGAATAATGCGGTCAATACCTTGTAAGACAGAGTAAGTATCGAAAATTCCGCCTGAACAAGCGCAAGCGCCTACTGACAAAACCCATTTAGGCTCGGCCATTTGTTCGTAAACTCTTTTGAGAACGGGGCCCAATTTTTTAGAGATGGTACCGGCCACAATTAAGAGGTCTGCCTGGCGTGGTGTAAATGACATGCGCTCCATACCGAAGCGAGAGAGGTCATAGGCACTGCCCATGGTGGCCATGAATTCGATGCCACAACAAGAGGTTGCAAACGGCAAAGGCCAAACAGAGTTGGCACGTGCAAGCGCGATGGCTTTATCTAGGTTGGTGAGCTGATAGCCCTCCCCATTGATCGTTTCGAGGTCTTCTATTTTTCCCATTCTAATGCTCCTTTTTTATAGATGTAGTAAAATCCGGTCAAGAAAAAACCGACAAACATAATAACAGCCAAAAGGCCTTCGAGTTTGAGTTCGTAGAAATTAACGGCGTAAGGATAGAAGAAGATGACTTCTACGTCAAACAAAACAAACAAAATGGCGGTCATGAAATAACGGATAGAAACCGGGAAACGTGCATTGCCTTGCGCATCGATACCACATTCGAAGTTGTCGTCTTTTTTGACAGAGTTGATCCTTGGCGTAAGGATGTGAGTCACAAATAAAGTGAAAATCACAAAGCCAGCTGCGACGGCAATTTGCATCAGCAGTGGTAAGTAATTGGCGCTTGAAGCTGTTTCCATTGGACTATTTTATAAGTGTAACAATAGTTACTTAACTTGGTTTGTTTTGCGCCACAAATTTACTTTTTAGTTTGGTTCTGACATAAAAAAAGCCGAGAAAAAATTCCCGGCTCCTTATTTAGAATGCTTATGGATTACTTAAATTTAAAACGCAAACCTACGTTTGAAAAATTACCTGCACTGAAGGTGGTGCCAAGGCCTGCAATTTGGTTCACGTTAAAACCTGGTCTGAGCTCCATGTAAAGGTGCATAGGTTTCCAAAACTCACGTTTCTTACCTATTTGAAAATCAATGCCTAATGGTGCGTAAACGCCTAGGCCAAAACCACCTTTGTTTTCAAATACTTCTTGTTCGTGGTTACCACCTGAACCCATGAAGATGTCATTATACAACCCATAACCGAAGCTATCGCCATAAGGTGATACGCGGTGGTGCACGGTTGTTGTTGCGTTATAGCTCAAGCCAAAATTAGCACCAATACCGGCATAGAAACTCCAGCGTTTTTCTGCATTGAATCTAAAAAGTAACGATGCGTCTATGCGCAATT
>CANHBA010000043.1 GCA_947458985.1 Flavobacteriales bacterium | reverse complement strand
CCGCGACGACTTCCGCATCGAATACCACGGCAATTCTATTCACGTCCTCAATGCGCCTTCGCCAGCGGCAACAGCATCTTTAGCAATTGGTGAATACATCGCGGTGGAAGCGCAGAAGCACTTTAATTTATAAGCAACTTATTTTTATCGGACCCTTACTGCCTTCCCAAATTGCCAGCTTTCCAATCCTGGATAAGCTTAGACCACGCATACGGATTCAGTAAGTTGTTCTGCGGTAGCTGTCCGTTGGTATAGATTTTTGTGTTCTGCTGTTTGGTGAGTGCGCCATAGGCAAGCGATGGGTCTGCATCCAAGCGAGCAGCTACAAAAGCCAAAGATTCACCGCTGAGTTCGCGCTGTGCGCGGCGAATGTCGTCTTCGTATGGGTTCATATTGATGAAATGCTGTGCAAAGGCTTCTTTGTTTGGCCATGGATAGACGCGGATGTCTGGCATCTCGAGGGTGTCGCGAGAGAGCATATGAATGATGCTGTAGCGGTTTTCGTCTAGGGTATCAGGAACCCAGAAAGGGCTGCTGCTGTAGCCTTTTCTCGAAAAGAAGAGGGTGTCGCCAGGTTGGCAAACAATTGAGAAAAATCCGTAGCCGTCGGAGATGACGCCTTTTTTTAGGGTTTTGTTGAAGACCGTGACGTATGGAAGTTCAAAAGCTTCTTCGGTGACAACTACGCCAGAGAGTTGAAGAAGGGGCTTGTTGTCTTGTTGCGCTCTCAAAAAAGAGCTGCCTAAGACGACACAAAAAAAGAAGAAGAGCTGTTTCACACGTTAAATTTACGAATAACATGACGAATCCGAGTGAAATAGGTAACCGAATGGCAAATTTTATTGTTAAATTTGCAGGAATTTATTAAAAAATAAGTTCATGCCGCTCTCGAATCTATCCCAGATCACTGAAGGTTTAACCTACGACGACGTCCTATTGGCGCCAGCCTACTCAGAGGTGCTCCCTCGCGACGTCTCTTTAAAAAGTATGTTTACCAAGCAAATTGCTGTCAATACGCCAATTGTCTCGGCTGCCATGGACACCGTAACGGAGTCTGCACTTGCCATATCAATTGCCCAACAAGGAGGCATTGGTGTCATTCATAAAAACATGAGCATCCAAGCCCAAGCGCTTGAGGTGCGCAAAGTCAAGCGTTCCGAAAGTGGCATGATCATCGATCCAATTACACTCCTCGAAGACGCACTTGTGAAAGATGCACTTACCCTCATGCGCGAAAACAGCATTGGCGGTATTCCTGTCGTAGATGCCAAACGCATTTTAAAAGGAATCCTCACCAACCGCGACCTCCGTTTCGAGAAAAACCTCGAGCGCCCAGTTCGCGAAATCATGACCTCCGAAAACATCATCACCACGGGCGAAAGCACCGACCTCACCACCGCTGAAGTCATTTTGCAACAAAACCGCATTGAAAAGCTCCCTGTTGTCGATGCCAACAACTGCCTTATTGGCCTCATTACTTACCGCGACATCATCAAAGTCAAAGAACACCCGAATTCTTGTAAAGATACCTTGGGTCGTTTGCGAGTAGCTGCTGCTGTTGGCGTTACCCACGACACCATGGACCGCGTCACAGCACTTGTAGAGGCTGGCGTAGATGCAATTGTCATCGATACAGCTCATGGTCACACTAAAGGTGTGGTAGACCAACTTAAAGCCGTTAAAGCGGTTTATCCAGACCTTCAAATTGTCGTCGGAAACATCGCTACAGCAGAAGCAGCAAAATACTTGGCTGACGCTGGCGCCGATGCCGTAAAAGTTGGTATTGGCCCTGGTTCCATTTGTACCACACGCGTTATTGCCGGGGTGGGTGTTCCACAACTCACTGCCATCAACGAAGTTGCCAAAGCCTTAGCTGGCTCAGGTGTTCCTGTCATCGCCGACGGCGGTATCCGCTATACCGGCGATATCGTTAAGGCAATTGCCGCTGGCGCCGATGTCGTTATGTTAGGGTCTATGTTTGCAGGAGTTGAAGAATCTCCTGGCGAAACCATCATCTACGAAGGCCGTAAGTTTAAATCATACCGCGGAATGGGATCTTTAGAAGCCATGCAAAAAGGCAGCAAAGACCGCTATTTTCAAGATGCCGAAGACGACATCAAAAAATTAGTACCCGAAGGTATTTCTGGCCGCGTGCCTTACCGTGGCAAACTCATCGAAGTCATGTTCCAACTCATCGGT
The DNA here is from genome assembly GCA_947458985.1 of Flavobacteriales bacterium. Classification (GTDB taxonomy): domain Bacteria; phylum Bacteroidota; class Bacteroidia; order Flavobacteriales_D; family Crocinitomicaceae; genus UBA952. Next base: position 12,558 of record CANHBA010000043.1, on the reverse strand, counting down.
GGCTTGCGCGCCGGAATGGGTTACTGCGGTGCCCCAACCATCGATAAATTAAAAGGTGCGCGTTTTGTCCGCATTACCTCAGCTGGTGTGCGCGAATCACATCCACACGACGTAACTATCACCAGAGAAGCGCCAAACTATAGCATTAAGTAATTTAAAATCAAAGATTTAATAAAATTCACTTGAACCAATGAAAAAAACAATCTTATTCTTCTTATTCGGCTTACTGACCCAACTTGCCTTTGCCCAAAAAGAGCCGGTCGTCATGACCATCAACGACAAACCTGTTACCAAAGCAGAGTTCTTACAGATTTATACCAAAAACAATCCAAACCCGAGTTTTGATAAAGATTCCCTAGACCGCTACATGCAATTGTTTGAAGTCTTCAAATTGAAAGTTGCAGAAGCAGAGGCGCTTGGGTACGACACCCTTCCGCGTCTTCAAAAAGAACTCGAGGGCTATAAAAAACAACTTGCTTTACCTTATCTGATTGACTCCGTTCAAAATCAAGCGATGGTACAAGAAGCTTATAACCGTACCGCAACCGAAGTGCGCTGTTCACACATCTTAATCAAACTCGATCCAAATGCGAGTCCGAAAGACACCCTTGCCGCATACAACCGACTTCTAGGTTTAAAGGCACGCATCGAAAAAGGCGAAGATTTTGCATCTGTCGCCAAATCTAAATTGGGTTCCGAAGACCCTTCTGCTGTCAACAACGGTGGCGACCTCGGCTATTTCACCGCCTTCCAAATGGTTTATCCTTTCGAAGAGAAAGCCTACACCACTCCTGTAGGGTCTGTTTCTGAACCTTTTAGAACTCGTTTTGGTTACCATATTTTAAAAGTGACTGATAAACGCGCAGCGCGCGGCACCATCAAAGTAGCACACCTCATGATTTCAACAGGCCGCGAAGCCAGTGCTGAAACCCGTCAAAATGCCGAAAAGAAAATCAACGAGATTTACGACAGTCTTGCAACAGGTGCTTCTTGGGAAAAAATGGTGAACGCTTATTCAGAAGATGCCAATAGCATCAAAAAAAGCGGCGAATTACCAGCTTTTGGTTCGGGCACGAGCCAACGCATGGTTCTAGAGTTCGAAGATGCAGCGTTTGGCCTCAAGCGTGTTGGAGAGTTCTCTAAACCGGTTAAAACGCAATACGGCTATCACATCATCAAACTCATCGAATGGACGCCAGTTAAATCCTACGACTTGCTGCGCAGAGAATTACAAGCGAAAGTCAACAAAGACGAACGCTCCAAAATCACCCAAGATTCCTTTGTGCAAAAACTCAAGCAACAATACAATTATGCCTATAAAGCCGACAAAGGCCTTGCTTGGTTCGAACAACAAATTGATTCCACTTTCTTTATGGGCAAATGGAAGGCGAGTGCACTGAAGTCCAACAAAACCTTATTTGTACTTGGTGGTCAAAAATTCAAGCAACAAGATTTTGCCAAATACGTCGAAAAAAACTTCCGTACCGTTCGCAAAGACGCTCCTGCTGTCGTTGTAAAGCAACTCTATTCCCAATGGGAAAAGAACCAAATCTTGGCCTACGAAGAGGCTTTGTTACCTGCCAAATATCCAGCCTACAAAGCGCTCGTGCAAGAGTACCACGATGGTATCATTTTGTATGAAATCATGCAAGATCAAGTCTGGAATAAAGCAGTAAAAGACACCGCCGGCTTGCGCGCTTTCTTCATGGAAAATCGCGGCAAATACGTTTGGTCTCAACGCCTAGATGCAACCATTTACGAATGTAAAGATGAGCACGTAGCTGTTCAGGTATATGGTATGCTCGTTTCCGCCGATACCGTTACTTCAAAAGAAGTGTTGGATGTCATTAATAAAGATTCCGAGCTCAACCTCAAAGTGCGCATGAATAAATTTGAGGTAGCACAAACTCCTTACTTAAAAGACCGCAACTTTACGCAAGGTCTCAACCCGGTTTATTCCATGGATGGCAAATGGTATGTTGTGAAGGTATCTGCAGTTTTAGCGCCAGGTCCTAAAGAATTCAATGAAGCTAAAGGTTTGGCGACCTCTGATTTTCAGGCCTACCTCGAGAAAAAATGGCTAGAGGCGTTACGTTTAAAGCACAAGATCGTCATCAATGAAGATGTGCTCTATCAAATTGGCCAATAATGTACTATAAAACCTTCCTCTTACTTAGTTTTCAATTCCTGCTTTTTGGTCAACTTCAAGCCCAAAAACTAGTCAATCAAATCGTTGCACAAGTTGGCGACAACATCATTCTTTGGTCCGACATCGAGACCCAAAGAATGCAGCTCAATGAAAAGGAGCGCGCAGTAAGCGGTAAAGATTGCGAAATTCTCGAACAACTGCTTTTAGAGGAACTTTTAGTCAATCAAGCGCTCATCGATAGCCTAGAAATTTCAGATGAGCAAGTCGATGCCGAAATGGAAAACCGACTGCGCATCATGGAAAACAAAATGGGTGGCCGAGAAAACCTCGAGGCATTTTATGGTAAATCTACGGTAGCGATCAAAGAAGAATTCAGAACCATTATCCGCAACAAAATGTTGGCCCAAGAAATGGAGCGCAAGATTACCGGTGACATCTCTGTTACACCCAAAGAAGTTGCTACTTTCTACCAGCAGTTGCCCAAGGACAGTATTCCATTCATCAATATGAAGCTCAGTTTTCAGCAAATTGTACAGTTCCCTGAGCTCACTGCCGCCGACAAAAAATTGGCTTATGACCAAATTGCCGACATCCGCAAACAAATTGTCAGCGGCAAGTCTTTTGAAACCATGGCTCGCCTCAAATCTATGGACCCCGGTTCGGCTAGCCAGGGTGGTAAAATCGCTGCTTCAAAAGGCATGATGGTACCGCAATTTGAGGCCACCGTCTTTGACCTCAAGCCAGGAGAAGTTTCTGAAATTGTCGAAACCATGTACGGTTACCATATCATCAAATTGGTTTCGCGCAAAGGAGAAGACTATACTTGTTTGCACATCCTCATCATGCCGGAATACAGCTCCTCGAGTATTTCAGTTGCTTCTGCCCGCATGGATACCTGTTATCAGCTGCTTTCGCGCAATGCCATCACCTGGGACGAAGCCGTATTGCGCTTTTCCAATGATGAAGCCACCAAGCAAAACAAAGGAGTGCTCACCAATCCTTACACCATGGACATCTACTGGGACATGGAACAACTCAACGAAATTGACCAACAAATTTACCTCCTGACCGATGCACTCGAGAGCGGGGGCGTTTCTTTGCCATCCCTTTACATGGACCTCTTCGAGCGCAAGCAAGGAATCCGTATCGTACGTCTGCAAAACCGCGTGGTGGCACATCAGGCCAACCTTGAACAAGATTACGCGCTCATTAAGTTGGCTGCCGAAAACGACAAAAAACAACGCGTCCTCGACGACTGGACACAAGCAAAGATTCCAAATGCCTATATTCGCCTAGATCCACAGTTTCAAGCTTGCGATTTTCGCGTCAATTGGCTCAAAACCCCTTAATATCTCATGACAGACAAAGAAAGAATAGATCAGTTAGTTATTGATTACCAAGCCCTCAAAAAAGAGATTCATCAAGTCATCATCGGGCAAGACGACGTCGTCGATCAAGTCCTTATCGCTATTTTTTCGCGATCGCATTGTTTGCTCGTTGGTGTGCCTGGCTTGGCCAAAACTTTATTGGTGAATACCATCGCCAAAACTTTGGGTTTGTCTTTCAATCGCATTCAGTTTACCCCAGACCTCATGCCTTCAGACATCGTGGGTTCTGAAATTCTCGACGAGACCAAACAATTCAAATTCATCAAAGGCCCCATTTTTTCCAACATGATCTTGGCCGATGAGATCAACCGAACGCCACCAAAAACGCAAGCAGCACTTTTAGAGGCCATGCAAGAACGCGCGGTTACTGCTGCGGGCACCACCTATAAATTGGAAGCCCCATTCTTTGTTTTGGCCACTCAAAACCCAATTGAGCAAGAAGGTACCTATCCGCTACCAGAAGCGCAGCTAGACCGCTTTATGTTCAATATTTGGGTAGATTACCCTTCTTATCAAGAAGAACTAGCCATCGTTAAATCGAGCACAAGCGACCAAGTGGTCGAGCTCCAGACCGTACTTAACGCGCAGCAAATCATCGACTACCAAGCACTTATTCGCCGCATTCCCGTTGCTGAAAACGTACTAGAATACGCCGTTACCTTGGTTGCCAAAACACGTCTCAAAGACCCACTTGCGCCGCAAATTACCAAAGATTTCATTACTTGGGGTGCGGGTCCTCGCGCTTCTCAAAACCTTGTGATTGCAGCTAAATGTCATGCGGCCCTTCACGGTAAATACTCGCCAGACATCGAGGATGTGAAGGCGGTAGCCAAAGCCATTTTGCGTCACCGCTTGGTGCGCAATTACCGCGCCGAAGCAGAGGGTTATAGCATGGATGCCATTATTGAAGCATTGTTATAGGATTAGTTTCTTTTATGTTTCAGGAAAGTATAATTGCTTAACTTTAGTCTGTGAAAGCACTCAGTATATTTTTGTTGGTTTGTTTTACGATGGTCCTGACACCCAAGCAGTGGTGGCACCATTGTGCACATACTGAGCATAAAAAATCTGAGCGCTTACATACCGATACCGCCGACGAAGATTGCCCAGTTTGCGATCTATCACTTAGTGTCTTTACAAGTCCTTCGGCCTTAGTCTTTTATGTTTATAAACCAGCGCCTTTTGTACATGGAACCTCCATTTATAAAGGGCAATCCAAGCAATTTTCAAGCCTTCGTCAACTACGAGCACCGCCCACAACAAGCGTTTGAATTTAAACAATTGTTGTATGCTTATTAGTGCTCATTATCATGAAAAATTTGATTTTATGGGCGGCTGTCTTTTGTAGCAGCTCCCTTCTTGCTCAGCAAGGAATCACAGGCATTGTTGTCGATGCCCAAACCCAGAAAGCCATTCAAGGCGTTCTCATTTCCGTACCGTCCTTCCAAATACAAGTGCGCTCCGATGCACAGGGTCTTTTTGCGTTTCCGTTTAGTTGGTCGGATCAACAAGCGCTGCGGCTCAAACACCCCGACTACCAGATTTTAGACACTTCTGTTTTTGGGAATGTTTCAAGCTTGCGCTTTGAATTGCGCCTTGGCCACATGACCACCGAAGAAGTAACTGTAAGTGCTCAGCAGGTCTCTTTGCGTGCTAAAAATACAGTCCCCATGGAGGTGCGCAGCCTCAATGACTTACAGCTGAGTGGCGGGATGCATATTTCAGAATTACTCACCAAAATTCCGGGTGTTTACTCGAGTTCTTTAGGTAATGGTATTGCCAAACCTGTGATTCGCGGCATGCAAGGAATGCGCGTAGTGATGCTTGTCAACGGCCTGCGCTTAGAAGGGCAGCAGTGGGGCGGAGACCACGGCATGGGAATCGGTGAGCTTGCGTTGGGTTCAGTAGAAGTAATTAAAGGCCCCGCCTCAGTGCTGTATGGTGCCGATGCACTGGGCGGTGTGGTTTATTTGGTAGATGAACCCTATGCACGCATTGGTCAGCAAACACTAGACCTGCAACAAAAATGGAATCAGAGCACCAACGGCAGCACTTCTAGTATTTTATACAAAAAGAGCCAAAGCAATAAACGCTTGCTCGTTGCCGGGAGTTATGCGAATCATGCCGATTTTCTTTTGCCAAATGGGCTGTATGCAAAGAATTCTCGTTTTCATGAGTGGGTAGGCAAAGCGTCGTATTCTTGGTTCAAGCCCAACCAAATCCATCAGTTCAGGTATGCCTTCAACAATACCGTTGCAGGCATACCCGGGCACACCCATGACTCTTTGGCCACGCCGCTTAGTTTTCAGGTCCAGACCCAAGGTAGGCGCTATTCCTTGCCTTCGCAGTTTTTTACCAATCAACTCTTGAGTTATGAATACAAGCGTTTCTGGACCGGTCAAGAGTTTAATTTGCTGCTTGGACAAACCCATAACCGTTTAGTGGAATACGACGAAAAAGTAACTAAACCCTTTATGGAAATGGACTTGTTGAATTCGGTGTACCAAGCCAAATGGACCAAAAAGTGGGCAGCGCAACAATTGATCATCGGGGCAGCTGGTATGTTGCAACTGAACCTCAATGCGCCTATTGCTGAGGATCAACTTTTGCCGAATGCCACCACTTTTGATCAAGGTTTATTTGGTTTGTATAAAATCGAATTACACCAAAAGCACTTGCTTCAAATTGGGCTGCGTCAGGACGTCCGTTGGATTGAAACCCACGCCAATAATGTCGAATTAAAAAAGTGGTATGCAAGTCCGAATGTTTCTGCAGGTTGGTCTTGGCAAGTCAATCAAAAGCAGCGCCACCGCCTGAATTTTTCCAGCGGATTTCGCGCGCCGCATCTTAGCGAGTTGTTGGCCGATGGTTTTCACCATGGTGCCTTGCGCTACGAAATAGGCGATGTCAATTTGGTCCCTGAACGCAGCTTACAACTCGATTGGTCTACCGATTGGAGTACCGAACATGGCAGCCTCACCATTAACCCTTACCATGCTTGGGTAAAAGACTACATTTATATCCAGCCGAATGGTGCCAGCATAGATGGCATTCCGGTTTTTAGGTATGAGCAGCTGAATAAGGGGCGCTTATATGGCCTCGACCTCAGTGCGCACTACCATCCGCATTGGCTACACAACCTGCATTGGGAAGGCAACTTTTCTTATATTCATTTTGTCAGTACTCAGGACAGCGCCATCTCTTTATTGCCGCCAACCCGTTTGCAGAACGAACTCCAATACCATTGGGATTTTAACAGAAGCATTCAAAAACTAGAGCTCAGTTTGAGTCATACTTGGATTGCTGCTCAAACCCGCGTGGCTTATCAAGAAGCCACCAGTGAAAGTTACCAGTTATTTAATGTCAATGCCCGTTTGTATCTAGAAAAGCAAGGGTCTTGGGTCTTGCAAACTGGGGTGCGAAACCTCACAAATAGTATGTATATCGACCATTTATCGCGTTTAAAAAATATAGGAATGCCGGGCCCAGGTAGGCATCTATACGTCAGTTTAAAATATCAAGTACAACAACAAGCTAAAAAATAAAAAAATGAAAAAATTGATTTTAAGTGCAGCAATATTGGGTTTTTTGACCCTTTCTTGCGGGAAGAACAAGTGTGCAGAATGTCATTACGACGCGCCAGCAGGCGAGGTTGAAATGGGCACCTATTGCGGTGATGAGCTCCATGATTTAGAAGAATTAGGATCTTTCACTGATAGCTTGGGCAATACTTATGTAGTGCATTGCGGCGAGCATTGATCAAGAACTTTTCAACATTTTTGGCATTTGTTGATAAGTGCCAAATGCATTTGTTGTCAAAATGACACAAAGGGCCTAATTTTATAGTAAGAATTGGGCCCTATGTTTGACGACGACGAAGAAGAATACAACGACAGCAGTTTGAGCGAAGACATCGAGCACTTCGAGGCCCATCTCAAAGGTCAAAAGCTCAAATTCATCGACAGCGATCGGCTAGAAGGCCTCATCGACCACTACCTCATTCAAGGTCAGTTCAATAAAGCCAAAATTGCCGCCGAATTCGGTATTTACCAATTCGCTTACAATCCCATGTTCAAGCTCCGCAAGGCGCAAGCTTTGGGCGGAATGGGCTTGTTGCAAGAGGCGCTCGATTGCGTGGTTCAACTTGAAAAGCAAGAAATCGACAGCGCAGAGCTCTACCTTACCAAAGCGTCTATCCACGCCCAACAGCGCGAGCATAAGCAAGCCATCCGTTATTTCAAAATGGCACTCGAACACTCAGATCCTGCAGAACACGACTACATCTACCTCGACATCGCCATAGAATATGAGCGCCTGCAGCTCTATCAAGAGGCCATCGACACCTTGCATCAAGCGCTCAAATCCAACAAAAACAACGAAGCAGCGCTCTACGAACTCGGTCGTTGCTATGATGCACTCGGTGCCACGCAGGAGTCCATAGAAGCCTACCTTCAATTCATTGACGAGCAACCTTATTCCAGCACTGCCTGGTATAATCTCGGCAATGCCTACAGCCGCCTAGAAAACTACGACCGTGCCGTTTGGGCTTATGAATACGCCATCCTTATCAATGAAGAATTTGGCCCTGCTCATTTCAATTTAGGGAACGCCTATCTTTCCTTAGACAAATACCACAAAGCCATTGAGCATTTCGAGCTCTGCATGAAGCACGACGGCGACGACGCCATGGCGCTCTGCTACATCGGCGAGTCTTATGAGCAACTCAATGAACTCGAACTGTCCAAGCACTATTACAAACTCAGCATCGACCTCGAACCAATGTTGCCAGAAGCATGGCTTGGCCTCGGTATTGTCGAAGATCTTCTAGGTTCTACCAAAGAAGGCATTGTCCTGATTCAAAAAGCCCTCGATTACGACCCCGACAACTCCGGCATTCACCACGTCTTGGCAGGTGCGTATCAAAAAATAGACCTCCGCTCTGAGGCAGAATTTCATTACCTCAAAAGTTTAGAACTGCTCCCCGACGATCAAGAAGCACTCTCTGACTACATTGCTTTTATCAGTGAATCTTCACTTGCAGAAGCACAAGCCTTTTTATTGGAATTTGGCAACACGCATCCTGCTGTTTTCGATGCCAAACTTCACCTCATAAACATCAAATGGCAAATGGGACAATTTGCCGAAGCCAAACACCTCTATCACGAGTGCTTGCAACAAGACGCATCTAGTTCCAAACTGATTTTCGAAATCAACCCCAAACTACTAGACGATACCGATTTTTTATATTTAGCTGACTAACCATGAACTTTAATCTTACTTTTATCCCAAAGCGTAGTGAGAAACCACGTAACAAAGGCGTCACCATGATGATGGATAAGGGCCTAGGTCTTCGCGAAACAGAGCATTTCATTGAAGCCTCTGCGCACCTTACAGACATCGTCAAGTTCGGCTTTGGAACTGCTTTTGTGACGAGTCAACTCGAAGAGAAAATTAAAATCTACCGCCAAGCAGGCATCCGACCATACTTTGGCGGAACGCTTTTTGAGGCATTCTATGCGCGCGGCATGTTCAAAGAGTATGTCAAGATGCTCGACAAATACGACCTCGACCTCGCTGAAATCTCCGATGGTTCTATCATCATTCCCCACGACGAAAAGTGCAAACTCATCCATGAGCTTTCTCAATCGAGAACAGTTATGTCAGAAGTTGGCTCCAAAGATTCCGGTATCCTTATTTCGCCAGCCAAATGGGTGCGCCTCATGAAAGCAGAGTTAGAAGCTGGAAGCTGGAAAGTCATTGCCGAAGGGCGCGAGGCGGGCAATGTTGGTGTATTCAGACCCAACGGAACTGCACACACCATGCTCATCAACCGCATTATCGCCAACGTGAAACCCGAAGACATCCTTTGGGAAGCGCCACAAAAGAACCAACAAGTTTGGTTTATCAAGCTTTTTGGTGCTGAAGTCAATTTGGGTAACATCGCACCCAACGATGTCATTCCATTGGAGTGTTTGCGTTTAGGCCTTCGCGGAGATACCTTTTTTGATTTCCTTCCGAAGTCTTATGCAGATCGCCTCAAGCAAGTCAACGACGACGCCGATGACGACTCCGACGATGAACAAGAATAAGCCGCACGCGCTTTATTCCAAACAACTTCAAATTGCAGGGCATCAAGGCCCTATCTACGCGCTTAGCCAAGATACCCATTATATTTATTCTGCCTCCGCTGACAAATTTGTGGCGCGCTGGCACAAAAGTACTGGCCAACAAGACCACTTCGCTATTCGCTGTACGCAGGCACCTTTCAGTTTGTGCGTGCTTTCAGCCCAACAGCATTTGGCAATTGGCTTGTCCGATGGCAGCATACACCTCATAGATACAGCAGCAAAAGTGGAGCTCAAGTTTCTTAAGGCGCATACGGCTGCTGTTTTTGCCATTGCTACCAATCCGGCGCGCAAGCAACACTATACAGCCGATGCGGAGGGCAACCTCTTGGTTTGGGACCTCCACTGGAATTTACTTCTGAACTTGCCTTTTTCTTGCGGCAAAATCCGGCAAATTGTGGTGGCTCCTGACGGCAGTTTTCTGCTGTTGGCAGGCGCCGATGGCAATTTTCGCCAAATCGACACCACGTATTTCAATGAAACGCAACAGATCTTTGCGCATCAAGAGGGTTGCACGGCACTTTGTATATTACCTAATGGCGACATCCTTAGCGCTGGAAAAGACGCTTACATTAGACGCTGGTCTGCAAGTGGCCAAAAACTAAATGCCTTTCCTGCGCACCTCGGCACTATTTATCAATTGCTGCTTTTAGCAGATGGCAACTATGTTTCAGCTTCCCGAGACAAAACCATTAAGATTTGGTCCCAAGAGAATGACCAAATTCAGCAAAAGCTAGACTTGCAAATGGCGGGTCACCGGCATTCAATCAATGCCCTGATCGCTGTAGAAAATGGTTTTGCTAGCGCAGGCGACGACAAAAGAATTCTGCTTTGGTACGCACCGAACCCAAAAACACCGTAATTTTAAGACATGAAGTGCTGGGTCTTTGTGTTTATCTTTTGTCAGTTTGCTGTTCAGGCACAGTTTCAGTTCAATTTTACCGATTATATTCCGGTTGTGGCCGATGGTCAAAATTTGTCCAAAGCATGGGATGGCGGTTTCAATACCCCACAGTTTTCTTCCCTAGACTACGACTACGATGGCGACGACGACCTTTTGGTTTTTGACCGAGGTGCCGACCAAATTCGCCTATTTAAAAATATAGCAGTAGGTGGCGTGCCTACGTACCAACTGGATTTGCGCGCACATTTATTTTTTCCGCCCAATTTGCACTACCGCGTCACTACCCATGACTACGACAACGATGGTCGAAAAGACCTCTTTTGTTATGCAGTTGGAGGAATTCAAGCGTATCGCAATGTAGGTTCTGCCGCCACTGGCCTTCAATGGCAAGCGTATAGCCCATATTTGGTTTCCAATTATGCAGGGCCAACCCTTAATTTATATATTTCAGGAGCTGATATCCCCGCTCTTGTCGACGTCGAAGGCGATGGAGATATGGACATCTTAACTTACCACATCAGTGGCGAACACTTGCAGTATCATCAAAACCAGAGTCAAGAACTTTATGGCCATTCCGATTCATTGGTGTTCGTTCTGAAGAACAGATGCTGGGGTAAATACCGCGAAGACGTGACGAGCAATAGCCTATTTTTGAACGACACCAGTTCGTATTGTACCGACGGTAATGTCGGCAATCCTGAACTACCCACCAATAACCAACTCAAAGCACATGCGGGCTCAACAGTTTTGGCCCTTGACCTCGATCAGTCTGGGGTCTTAGATTTAGTGTTGGGCGATGTCGCGTATGGCAACTTGGTCCGCTTAATGAATGGAGGCACGAGCCCCAACACCAATTCCCCTATGGTTAGCGCCGACTTCAACTTTCCGAGCAACACCACACCAGCCAATGTGCAAATTTTTCCTGCGGCATTTTGCCTTGACCTCGATTTTGATCAAAAAAAGGATCTTGTGGTGGCACCAAATGCCAATAATGTTTCTGAAAATGAGAATAGCGTTTGGTACTACAAGAATTTAGGCAGCAACCAAGCTCCTGTTTTTGTTTACCAAGACAACGATTGGTTGCAAGGCGACATGATAGACCACGGAGCGGGCTCTGTGCCTATGCTATACGATGTCAATTCCGACGGTCTTACAGATATGTTGGTAGCCAATTTTTACGCATACAAACCGGTGCTCAACAAAGAGGCTCGGATTGCCTATTACCAAAACATCGGAACGCCAGCGAGTCCGCAGTTGCTTTTAGTTGATCAAGACTTTCTGAACCTATCTAGCGCTAACCAAGGCTTGCGCTTACTACCTGCCATGGGCGACCTCAATTCCGATGGCAAACCTGAGCTGCTTTTAGGCAAAGACAACGGTCAAATTGCTTATTTTGAAAACACCAGCACGGGTTTAACTCCTACTTTTCAATTGCAAACAAGTGCGCTTACAGACAACAACAACGTTGTCATTCAAGTGCCACTTTTTTCAGCACCACAACTTTTTGATTACGACAACGACGGCTTACTCGATCTGATGATCGGTCATAAAGGAGGAGCCATTCATTATTACCGCAATACTGGTTCAGCAGCGGCGCCTATTTTTGCACTTGAAACCACTCAATTGGGCGGCGTAAGCGTGCAAAGCAATGGCCCAGACGGTTATTCCATTCCGCATTTCTTCAAGTACCTAGACACCACTTATTTAATGGTTGGGGCACTAGATGGTCGCATTCATTTTTATGACAGTATTGTGTTTGGGGCCAACACGAATTTTCATGAGCGCAGCCCCGACTTTTTAGGTCTGAGTGCTCAAATTGGCGCTTATGCAGCGGCAGCTATTGCTAATTTAGACAACGATGCACACCTTGAATTATATGTGGGGCAAGATTTAGGAGGCCTGTTTTTACTTGAAAACGAGCCCGGCTCTGACCTCAGTGTAGCACCACTTCAAGTTGCGCCATTACAAGTTTATCCGAATCCTACCAATGGT
>CANHBA010000042.1 GCA_947458985.1 Flavobacteriales bacterium | reverse complement strand
CTCTAAGCGTTGTTCCAAACCAAAAAGGATGTGTTGCCTATTGATATTCACCGATAATTGCGCCTCATAACTCAGCACATTTGAGATGTGGGAATTGGTGTAAAACGCGGGCTCATTGCGCTTCAAGCGAAATTCATCGGCATGGCTGCGCACCATAGCTTGTTGGCGAAATTGATACCAAGTAGAACTTCCTTCTTTTTTTGAATACCAGTGAAAATTATGCTTAACACCAGCCATGGCCATAGTGGTGCGCTCCCACTGATCTGGGAACTTATTGGTATAAAAGCCATTGGCACCAAAATTACGATCTGTATAGGCGGCAGTATAAGTGAGCCGCTGTCTTTGTTTTTGACCCAATGCATGAGAACTCGTGTAAAAGAGTTGATGGTTCTTGAAATCTGAATTGTACCAATGACCCGCAGATTGGTCTCTGGCAACAGCCAGCAATTGTTGGTATTTTTTGATCTTCATGCGCACCATGGCTTGTGCGCCAAAGCTATTGAAACTTCCGCCGTAAGCAGTTGTTTTGACCTCAAAAGCATCTTGCGCATAGGCGCCAATGTGCACCGCACCTGTCAAGGCACTTTGACCAAATGGCAACACCGTAGGGCTCTTGAAAACTTGAATTTCGGAAACCGCAATGAGTGGAATAGGCAAATTAGCCGCATGGTGCCCTGTTTGCGGGTCGGTCATCTTGAAACCATTGACAAGAATTAGGCTTTGCTCAAAATTACCGCCCCGTATGCCGATATCGGCTTGCGTGCCACTGAGGCCGCGTTGGCGCACATCTACTCCTGCTGAAAAAGACAAAGCATCAGCGATACTCCTTGCTGGCAGGTTATTGAGCGCTGCCTGATTCAATTTTTCGATGCTCTGCATGCGCGAGGCAAAGTTGCCCCCACTGCGCCCGGCTACAAGTTCAATTTGTTGGTAGGTCATGACCCTTGATGGGATTCTCGTCAAAAGTGAATCGATAGATATACGAGTAGGATCTTGTGCAAAAAGTTGGGTAAATTGAAAGAAAAAGAACAAGAAAAATAGCTTTCTTTTTTGTTTCAAGAAAAACTTAAATGCTGTCATATTCAAATGAGTAGATTTGATGGGTTTGTCCATAAAATCTGCAAAAATACGCAATGAAGGAGAATCAGCGCTTGGAAATCTTGTTGCCTGTGATATTGCGCTGCAGGTTGCATTTGTGCCGTCCTACTTCAAAACCGCGCAAGGCACTGTGTTTGGTGGCCCTACCCTGCACCCTCGCACGCCACATGCGCCATGAGCTTGGTTTCATTTCTCTGCGCATTAAAGCAATCACTTCAGCTTCTTTAAGACCAAATTGCAAGAGAATGGCATCGAAAGGCGTGCGGTCTTCCCAGGCCATTTCAATGATGCGGTCGATATCTTGTTCGGTGAGTGCTTTCAAATCCATGCTAACAAAACAACCTTGCGCGCTTTTTGTTGCTATCACATGAAAGGCATTAAAAAACAAGATTTACCATCCAAAACTTGCCTGACTTGTGGTCGGCCCTTCACCTGGCGCAAAAAATGGGAGAAAAACTGGGAAGAAGTCAAGTATTGTTCAGACCGCTGTAGGTCTCAGCGCAATAAATAACGAATTTCTTCAATTGATGGAAGGTGATCTTGATAAGTAAATTCAAGGACATGTATACCTGGCAATAGCGTATTGAAATTCTCCTTGAAATGCAAGCCCTGTTGCTCAGAGAAGACCCAAAAATCGACCAGAGGTTCTTGCGTTTGAACAATTAGTTTAGCCACTTTTTTATTGGAATCGAGTGCTTCTATTTGAAGATTGATTTTTAGTTGAGGCACAGCTCTCTTCTCTATAAAGGTGAACAAGCGGCTATATTGCTCGTCGAGTGTCACTTTGATGAATCCTTGTTTACCTTCGGAGAGCGCCGTTAGCACTTGCACTTGATTGGTTTGTAATGGATAGGTTCTGCGCTGGGTTTCTGTCAAAGCACCTTTTTGATTATAAAACTCGATCTGGACTGTTACCAAGGTATCTTCTGGTAAATCGCTAGTGAGCACGAGGTAATGTGTGTCATCCTTGAGTTGTTCGAGCACAGCAATGGAGCGGTAGTCTTCTTGCACCTCGTAATGTAGGGCCTTCCAGTTGTTGTGGTCGTCTAGACTAGACCAAGTTGGCGCCGGCCAGCAGTCGTTGAGTTGCCAGAAAATGGTACCCATACAGCGCGGCGCATCGGCCCTATGACCAGCAATGGCGCTACTCACCGCTTTGCGCTGCGTGAGTTGCGAATAATAGATAAAGGTCTGAAAATCTTTGGCTTTTCCGTAATAGGTTTTAGCGTGTTTTTCGATCATGCCATTGCCTACATAAGACTTTTGATGGTTTTTCATGACCGAAGAATGCAGGCTTTGTTCAGAAAGCGGTGCAAAACGATTGATGGTACTGGGCTCCGGAAAACTCTGAAAGCCATACTCGGCATTGAAACGTCCAATTTTGTTAGCGAAATCGTGGAGTGGATCTTTGCCGTGCCAAACACCCCAGTAGTGCATGGTTCCGTGGTTGAAGTAGTCGTCTTGGCCCCAGTTGCTCAGCGGCGAGGTGTGAACATACGGAATGCTTTTCTCCGTAAATAAATTCACATATAAGGGGAGCGTCTTTTGAAATAATTGAACGTAGGCCGCTTCAATTTCTTGTTGTTCTTTCTCTTGTAAATGGTACTGAGCTTGAAAACCCCAGTTGTGCCAAGCTACGTCGACCTCATTGTTGCCATTGAAATAAACAAGGGACGGATGCGCTGCCAAGCGCGGAATTTGCTGCTTGATTTCTTTGGTTACTAAATCAATAAAAGGATTGTCTCCAGGATACATCGCGCATGCAAACATGAAATCGTGCCAAACCATGATGCCGGCGCGGTCACAGGCCTCCATAAATGCGTCGGGTGCGTACATGCCGCCGCCCCAAATGCGCACCATATTGAAATTGGCAGCTTGCATTTGCGGCACCAAGGCTACATAAGCGCTGTCTAGCTCAGGGCCTGCAAACATTCCGGGCGGAATAACGTTGGCTCCTTTGGCAAAAACCTTACGCCCATTGATTTGAAAAGCAAATGAAGTGCCCCACTCATCTTTTTCTTGAAGCAATTCTGCTTTTCGAATACCAAAGGAATAAGGGTGTTCTAAGAGGAGCTGTCCATTGGCGTCATAAAATCGCAAGGTATCGTTATACAAGTGCTGCGCTCCCTGCCCTGCTGGCCACCAAAGTTGGGCGTTTGGCAATACTTTGTCTGCATATAAATTAAAGGATGCAACTTGAGGTGCGGGCTCTGAAAGGTAAATTGCAGATTTTTCGGGAATCTCAAAATCCGCAAAATAAGTGCTCTTGCATACAAGTTGAACCTGTGCTTTTTGAACAGTCAGGTTCAAAGAAAGCTTAGCTTCATTGGATTCCGAAATACTTAAAGTATTCACGTGGAGGTTTTCAACAACCACAATTGGTGTAACTCCAATTTGAATTGGATACGCAAAGCCGATGGTATTGATCCGTGGCGCCCAATCCCAACCAAATTGATATTGCGGTTTGCGCGTCAATGAAGCCACTTTAACCGCGCCTACATCGTTGGGCGCAGGATAAGTAAATGCTTTGTACTGATCTGATTTTGAATGGTACAAAACCGGAGCTTCTATCTTTATTTCAATCGAATTATAACCGCAGACGAGTTCCTTTACGTCAATCAAAAATTGATGGTGTACAAAGAAATTAGCTGTTGTTGCCAATGGCTTCCCATTCAAGAAGATTTGCGCATAGGTATCGAGGTTCGGAATGTCGAGAGTGAGGGAAGACGCATTGAAAAAGGTTTCGTTTAAGAAAAACTTGGAACGAAAATGCCAAGTATGGTCCTCTATCCATTGGTACTTGGCTTCATTTTCACCATAAAAAGGGTCTGGTAACTCACCTGAGTCGCGGAGATATTCTTGGACGGTTCCATTCTTGCCAAACGGCAACCATGATTTTTTGACCGGATGAAAAACCTCCCAATCAAGCGTAACTTGTGCAGTAAAGGAGCTCATCAGCGAAATAAATAAAAGAAGAAGAAGGACCCTGCTCATCTTACCAGTTGCGGTCGAATTTGGCATCTACAAGCGCTTCGCCATCGTTGTTGCGCAGCGCAAAATTGAAACCTGCGTAGATCGAATATGCTCCGTAGTTACCTTCTTTATCGAGTGCAATAAAGCCACATTGTAAACCGGTGAGGTCTTTGTGCTTGCGGACAATGCGCATGCATGCTTCTTTGCAGGCATCAAAAGGTGTGTAACCTTGGCGCATGAGCTCCACAACTGTATGGCTGCCCGCTACGCGGACAATGGCTTCGCCCAAACCAGTGGCGGTGGCTGCCCCTACTTCGTCGTCGACAAACAAACCCGCCCCAATAATTGGTGAATCCCCTACTCTTCCATGCATTTTATAGGCCCAGCCACTCGTGGTGCAAGCCCCCGCAAGTTGCCCTTGCGCATCCATAGCGATCATGCCGATGGTGTCGTGGTTTTCGTGGTTGATATCGGGTTTCTTGAATAAATCTTTGTTTTCTTTGCGCCATTTTTCGTAGTCTTTCTTGACTTCATCTATGGGCATTTTGGCCGTTGCAAAACCTTGCTCAAGGGCAAATTTGCGCGCGCCGGCTCCAACGAGCATAACGTGCTGTGTGCGTTCCATCACGGCGCGCGCCACATTGATTGGATGCGCCATGCCTTCTAAGAAAGCCACAGAGCCACAACGGGCATCTCCGCTCATGATGCAAGCGTCTAAAGTGACGTGTCCATCGCGGTCTGGGCGGCCACCCACACCCACGCTGCGGTTGGTGAGGTCGGCTTCAGTTACCATGACGCCTTTTTCGACGGCGTCTAAAGCCAAGCCGCCTTTTTGCAACACCGCCCAAGCGCCTTCATTGGCAGCCAAGCCATGGTTCCAGGTTGAAAGTACGATTGGGCCCTTCGCCTTGCCTTGGTAAGATTGCGCCACTATGTTGGTCGCTTGACTTGGCTTGACGATACTCAGTGCGCCAACAGCTGCACCAAAGCGAATAAATTGTCTTCTTTTCATGATCTAACGATTGCGTAATTCTGCCGCCAACCAATTCTGAAAGGCTTTGGCATTTTTGGCATGGGCTGCGCCTGAAGCCGTAAAATTATGTGTGCCAGAGTAATCAGGTTTGGCGCACATAAAGATATACTCGTTTTCATCGGGATTTAGAACAGCTTCCACAACGCCAACTGGTGGTAAATAAATAGGCCCCGGTGGCAATCCTTTGATTTTGTAAGTATTGTATGGGCACTCGATTTCACGGTGTACGGCTAGCAAGCGTTGCACACCTTTGAGTTGGTCTCCCCAGCAAAATTTAAAGGTCGGGTCCGATTGTAATTTGATGCCTTGCTTGACACGATTGAGATATAGCCCCGCAATGATTGGCCACTCTTCAGCTCTTCGGGATTGTTCGGAATAGACAATACTCGCCAAAGTTACAGCTTCGCTAGGCGCTTTTAACCCCACAGCTTGTAATTTAGCCTTGCGCTCAGGCGTCCAGAAATTTTTGAACTCTTGGGCCATGCGGTCCACAAATTGTTGAGGTGTTTGGTCCCAGTACAGATCGTAGGTATTCGGAATAAAAAGAGCTGGAAGTTGCTCTAACGTAAAACCCAAGCGAGAAAGCGTGGCGCCATTCTGAAGATAAGCCATCAACTCAGTACTGTCTAAATCGAGTTGCTTTTGGAGCTTTCCTGCAAGGTCATTGAGGGTGCGGCAATTTTCAAAACTCACCTGTACGGATTGCTCTGCGTTACCATTTAACTTGCCATTTATAGTAAATCCATTCCAAATATGGCGATAGGCCGTACCCGGTTCGATGACGTATTTTCCCGGTGCAATATTGCGTGGATTCATTTCCTTGTTGGTGCCAACCAATTCAAATAGGTCTGTATTGGAGATGATGCCTTTTTCTTGGAGCAAGCGCGCCACATTTTTGACATCTAATTGTTGCTCCTTTGACGAAAGATAAATGACCACTGAGGCTGCATTGCTCGACTTTTGAAAAGCCGCGTAGACATACTTTAATTTAGGGAAAAGTAAAACAGCAGCCCCGAAGAAAAGGACCACTGCGATTAACATCAGTTTTTGTTTTTTAGACATAGTTGATAAGTAAGTTCGTCAAAATATTCATTTTTGAAACGCAGCCAGTTTTTGCGGGTACCAGCATGTTCAAAGCCCGCTTTTTCAAAAAGAGCCACACTCGCTTGGTTGTCGCCATGTATTTGGCAATATAAATTGCGCAATTCTAAAATTTCTTTGCAGTAAGTACTGAACAAATGCAAGGCTTCAGATGCATAACCCTTTCCTTTGTCGGCGTCAGCGGCAATGAGGATACCCACTGCGGCATAGCCATGCTTGAAATTGAGGTCGTATAAATCGATGACACCCACTGGGCGCTCTTCTGCTGAAGTTTGGATAACCAAACGCATTTGTCCAGACTTGCGGATGTCGGATTGTTGCTCGATGAGTTGATGGATGTCGAAAAGCGAAAACGGAACTTCGGTATTGGAAACCTTCCAGTTGGCGGGGTTGTTTTCCCACATAAAAATGGTGCTCGCGTCGTCTTTTTCGACCGCACGTAAAGTAACCAAACTACCCCTCAAGCTCATAAGTTCCGTTATAAACGAGCTTTGCTGGCCCAGTTAAATATACTTCTGTGTAAGAATGGTCTGAATTGAGTTGCCATTGCACCTGTAAGTGCCCCCCTTTGGTTGCGACCTTGACAGCACCTTTTTGAAGGTCCTGAAGCTGTGCATAAACCAATGCGGCAGCCGTTACGCCCGTTCCACAAGAAAGTGTTTCGTCTTCGACACCGCGTTCGTAGGTGGCCACCCGAATACCATCTGCTGTCATTTCCAGCAGATTGACATTGATGCCGTCTTTTTGATACCGTTCGCTATAACGAATGGCGCGGCCGACTTCTAAAACGTGCGCATGGGTATGTTTGTCGTCGAGTAGCACGTAATGAGGAGAACCGGTTTGTACAATATAGGAATTTTCCAAATTCTGAATCGGTTCAACATCTGACATCTTGAGTTTCACTTCTTCTTCGCAAATCCAGGCTTGATGTGTTCCATCGATGGCAAGAAAGGTAGTATGAAACGAGGGTAGTATGCCCAACTTAGCAGCAAAAGCAACCGCACATCGCGCGCCATTGCCGCAAAAAGATTGTGTACCGTCGGCGTTGTAATAAACCATTTCAAAGTCATAGCCATTGCGCAACGCAATAGAGATGAGCCCATCGGCACCTATGCCAAATTTGCGGTCACAGAGTTGTTGGATGTCAGTAAGAGACAATTTGTCATAAATACCGGACGTGTTGTTGAGCATGATGAAATCATTGCCCGTACCCTGATATTTGAAGAAAGATAGTGTCATTGCAGTCGAACAAAAATAGTTGAATATTCGATACCAATTCTTAACAAAATTTAACATTTTTCAAGCAATTTTTGGAACACTATTTGCGTTTATGGAGCAGTAATATAAAATCTGACAGCATGACACTTACCAGCACACTCAAATTATTTGGAATGGGTATTCTAGGTGGTACCCTCCCATTGGCTACTTACGTCATTATTCAGCACAACAGTAGCCGCTTATCCGATCAAGTCATCGACGGCAACCGCCGCGCACCTATTCAACAGGTCGACTACCAAGGCGTTCCCCAAGGCCTAGACTTCACTGCAGCAGCAGAAAGCACAGTACATTCTGTAGTACACATCACCACCAAAGTGGTTCAAACCACCTTCCAACGCGATCCCTTTCAAGAATTTTTCTACGGCCCAGGTGCCGGTGGCCGCGAATTCAAGCAATACGGCGCAGGCGCAGGCTCTGGCGTTATTGTATCGTCGCAGGGCTACATCGTCACCAACAACCACGTCATAGAAAACGCCAGCGAAATTCAAGTTGTACTCAACGACAACTCTAAATACGACGCTAAAGTTGTTGGCGCCGACCCCTCCACCGACATTGCCGTTCTTAAAATCGAAGGCAGTAACTTTCCAGCTATTCCAATTGGCAATTCAGACGAACTCAAAATTGGCGAATGGGTTTTGGCTGTGGGCAACCCCTTTAACCTGACTTCTACCGTTACAGCAGGTATCGTCTCTGCCAAAGCGCGCAATATCAACTTGCTTTCCGAGCGCAACACCAAAGAAGTTGTACCGATAGAATCCTTTATCCAGACCGATGCAGCAGTTAACCCTGGCAACAGTGGAGGTGCTTTAGTGAATACACGAGGCGAACTCATCGGTATCAACACCGCTATCGCATCTCAAACGGGTTCTTATGCTGGCTATTCCTTCGCCGTTCCTGTCAATTTAGTAGACAAAGTCATGCGGGACCTCATCGATTTTGGTATTGTTCAGCGCGGCTATCTTGGCGTTCAAATTTCTGATATTTCGCAAGAAATCAAAGAAAAAAACAAGCTACCGGACCTCAAAGGCGTCTTCTTAGCCAAAGTTATCGAAGGTGGTTCTGCCGACAAAGCAGGCCTCAAAGACGGCGATGTCATCTTGAAAATTGGCAGCAAAGAAGTCAATTCTGTAGCCGCACTTCAAGAAGAAATCGGCAAGCGTCGCCCTGGCGATAAAGTTTCGCTAAGTGTGCGTCAAAAAGACGGAGACCTCATCACCAAAGAACTCGTTTTGCGCAACCAAGATGGCGAAACACAATTGTTATCCAAAGAAGAAATCAATAAAAACGCAGCCCTTGGTGCTACTTTCGTCGAACTCACCGATAAAGAGAAAAAAGAGCTCAATATCAATTACGGTGTCAAAATCAAAACCATCAATACGGGCAAACTCAAATCCATAGGCTTGTCGGAAGGCATCATCATTGTTAAAGTCAACAACGAACCCATAGAAACCGTTGAAGAATTGACCCAAAAACTAAGTGGCGTCAACCGCGGTATCTTGCTCGAAATCATGGATGAGACAGGTAAAAGAGACTACAGAGGCTTAGGTTTATAAGCAATTGAGTACGAAAATGAGCCGCGTTGAAAAAGTTAAGAACTCGTTAATAACTCAAGAAAAAAAGCCCTCTTCAGATTTTTTTAACCCTAATTTTCGTCGTTACTTTGCTCAAGAAGCAGTAGCTAAACATTACCTAGTAATCCAGTATAGATAAGCGCATGAGACAGCTAAAAATAACCAAATCCATCACGAACAGAGAAAGTCAATCTCTGGACAAATACCTTCAAGATATCGGTCGTGAAGAACTTATCACCGCAGAAGAAGAAGTAGAACTTGCACGTCGCATCAAAGCCGGCGACCAAAAAGCCCTCGAGAAACTCACCAGAGCCAATCTTCGCTTTGTGGTTTCCGTTGCCAAGCAATACCAAAACCAAGGCCTCACGCTTCCTGACCTCATCAACGAAGGCAATCTTGGTCTCATTAAAGCAGCACAAAAATTCGACGAAACCAGAGGTTTTAAATTCATCTCTTACGCTGTATGGTGGATCCGTCAGTCTATCTTGCAAGCTTTAGCTGAACAAGCGCGTATTGTACGTTTGCCACTCAACCAAGTCGGCTCACTCAACAAAATCAACAAAGCGTTTTCGCGCCTAGAGCAAGAATTCGAGCGTCCGCCAAGTGCAGAAGAGCTCGCTGAAGCACTCGAAGTTCCAGAAGACAAAATCAAAGAAAGCCTCAATGTTTCTGGTCGCCACGTATCCATGGATGCGCCGCTCACCACCAACGACGACGGCGGTACCCTCATGGATGTCATGGCTAACCCTGACTCCCCACGTACCGACCACATGCTTATGGCAGAGTCTTTACAAAAAGAAATCGAGCGCTCACTCAGCACCCTCACCGATAAAGAACGTGAAATCATCCGCTTGTTTTTCGGCATCGGCATGAACCACGGCCTTACCCTAGAAGAAATCGGTGCTAAATTCAACCTTACCCGAGAGCGCGTCCGACAAATCAAAGAGAAGGCTATCCGCCGACTCCGTCACACCTCACGAAACAAACTTTTGAAGTCTTATTTAGGCTAACAATTTGAAGGCTACCTACTTGTGGGTAGCCTTTTTCTTTTCATCAACAAACAATTATCAACATCAATCAACAACAACATGGAAACCAAAGACGGTTATGAAAAAGAGCTCAACCTACACATTGAGCGAGAAAGAGCAGCTGTTAAATTGCAGAGTAAAGTAGGAGAACTCCTCTACGACAAAGGCATCGAGCTGGTATTATTCAGAAATCACCTTACTGACATCACCATTTCGGAAATTTTAAACCTGCATGAATATGCCAAACAAGTAGTGAACAAACCAATCGACGTGTTCACAACCGCTGCCTTGGCAGAAACCCTCATGACACTCGACATTCCTGCCTCCAAATTAGACATCGGCTTGTTGGCGAGCGAATGGTTAGCGGGTCAGACCGAACAAAGCGGCATGGCGCGTTTTCTAATGGAAAAACTAGGCGATTTACAAACTCCTCAAGCAATCGAGCCCCGTGACGTGGTACTTTATGGCTTTGGGCGTATTGGTCGTTTGGCTGCACGCGAGCTCATCAAACAAGCGGGCAAAGGCCAACAATTGCGTTTGCGCGCCATTGTAACGCGCGGTTCTTCTGACGCTGACATCATCAAGCGCGCCTCACTTTTGCGCAACGACTCCGTACACGGTGCCTTCAAAGGCACGGTCATTGAAGACCTTCCTAACAAAAGCCTCATCATCAATGGGCAAATTGTACACATGATAGACGCTGCCAACCCAGAAGACATCGACTACACCATCTACGGTATCCAAAATGCCCTCATCATTGATAACACTGGCGTATTTACCAACAGAGAAGCGTTATCGCGTCACCTTCAGGCAAAAGGCGTTGGCAAAGTATTGCTCACCGCACCAGGAAAAGAGATTCCAAATGTAGTTTACGGGATCAATCAAGATACACTAGATGTCGAAAACGAAAACATCTTTTCGGCTGCATCATGTACCACCAATGCCATCTCCCCTATTCTGAAAGTCATCAATGATCATTTTGGGGTTGTAAAAGGCCACATCGAAACGGTGCACGCCTACACCAACGACCAAAACTTACTTGACAACATGCACAAAAAACCACGTCGTGGTAGAGCTGCAGCGGTCAATATGGTCATTACCTCTACAGGTGCTGGTTCGGCAGTTACCAAAGTGATTCCTGAACTCAAAGACAAACTGACAGCCAACGCAGTTCGCGTACCTACTCCAAACGGTTCTTTGGCTATTTTGAGCCTAGAACTCGAAAAAACCGTCGACCTCGAACAAGTCAATGCTGCCATCAAAGATGCTGCACTCCACGGCGAGTTGGTCAACCAAATCTACTATTCGTTCGACCCAGAACTCGTTTCTTCAGATATCATTGGCAATACTTGCTGTAGTGTATTTGACTCCAACGCAAGTATTGTTTCGGTAGACGGCAAAAACGTGGTGCTTTACGCTTGGTACGACAACGAATTTGGGTACACCAAACAAGTGATCCGCATGGCTAAATACATCACGCAAGTTCGCAGAGCGATTTACTATTGATGCAAAAAAAAATCACCATAGCAATTGACGGCTACGCCGCCTGTGGCAAAAGTACTTTAGCCAAGGCCTTGGCCAAAACCCTCAATTACACATTCATAGACTCCGGCGCGATGTATCGCGCCGTTGCTTTTTATTGTCTCGAAAATCAACTCATTAACAGTGAAGGTGTCATTCAAATTCAACAATTAGAGCAACTCCTCCACAACATCAAGATCGAGATGACACCCGATCAAAAAATCTATCTCAATGAGCTAGACATCACGGACGCCATTCGCACCCCACGTGTAGCGGCTGTTGTATCACAGGTAGCGGCGGTCAAAGCGGTGCGCAACAAATTAGTTGAACTCCAACAGCAGATGGGAATCAATGGCGGTATTGTCATGGATGGTCGAGATATCGGAACGGTGGTATTCCCTGCTGCCGAACTCAAAATTTTTGTAACGGCCTCAGCTGAAGTGCGCACACAGCGCCGCTTGGCCGAACTCGAGGCCAAAGGAGAACATACCGACGCCCAAAGCGTTCAGCAAAATTTATTGCAACGAGACCACTTAGATAGCACCAGAAAAGAAAGCCCGCTTGCGCAGGCTTCCGATGCAATTGTGTTAGATACGACTGAATTGAGCCGAGACGCTCAATTGGCTTGGGCACTAGCGCGCGTGGCTTTACTCGTAACCGATTAAAGCAAATACAGAGAACGACGACAACCAGTGGTCGATGTCGTAGTTGCCCTTACCAATACTTTCTTGCGCGTAGTCCCACATGGCATTCATGCTGCTTGCCCATGCTGCTTTGGTGTTGGCATCTAGACTTTCTGCTGGCAAAGATTTCAGCATGCCATTTAAGCACCAAATGCGGTTCAGATGATAACCATCCCAATGAGATTCATAGCCGTCGTGTTTGTCGGTTTTCTTGATTTGTAGGTCTTTTTTGGCTGTTTCAGCGGCAAACAAGCCCGGTGCAAAACCTTTGACCCACTTGAGGTATTCTTCTTGCGTGTACACTTTGCGCATGAGGTCGGTAACCAATAAAGAAGCCGACATAAAATCGTACTCAAAAGGCTCTGCACGCAGTGGCGCTTTGGTCATTTTGCCAAAATAACGCTTGCTGGCTTTGAGTGCAACCTTGAGGAGGTCTTCATCGCCGAAGGTGCGGGCGTAGTCAATGGCAAAAGAAAGATTGAGTGAAGGTGCGTCGTGAGAACCCGACAACTTGACTTCTTTGATGTCTTTCCAGATGACCTGAGCAGCAGCAGCACACAAGCGGTGCAATGGGCCAAGGTTTTCCAACCAACGCTCGGCGTCGGGGTCGTTCCAACGAGCAAGCTCATCGGCTACCTTGAGCAACCAACCCTGTCCATATGGAAATTCAAATACATAACGCTCCTCATTGGTTTCGAAGTATTCGTATTCTTTGCGGATGTTCTCTTCGCTGAAACTTTCATCGAGCTTGGCGCGAATGGCAGCAGCTTCTGGAATATCAGGATAAGTTTTTAGAATTTTGATCAGTGCCCAATGGTTATGTACGGCACTGTGCCAGTCGTAACATCCGTAAAAAGATGGCCAGATATCAGTTGGTGTTTGGGTGTCTCCGGGTTGGCGCAACGCTTGGTAGTAATAGTGTGGCGTTGGCTTAGCGGTACAATCCAAGGAAAGTTTGGCAAAATAAGAAGCGCCCTCAGCGGAAAGCGTGTAGCGGCCGTCAGGGGTGGTGCTCACTAATTGAGCAAAGAACAAGTTAGCGCTGAAAACAGCGACAACAAAGGATGAAAATTTAAGCATGGGTTGAGGCGTAAAATTTAGAAATTAAGATTCAATGGGTTTCTTCTTGAACCCGTTTTTAAATATAGACAAGGACTCGGTGCCGATGCCTACAATAGAAATGATATTTAGAGGGAATTCTAACAGTACATGAGAGAAACTCAAGAAAAATAAAAGGCTTAGGCCTAAGGAGTAGTCATAGGTATAAAATACCGATGAGGCAATCCAGACGACCATCACTAATATGAAACGCACCTTTGGAACCTTATGCCAACGAATGATTTCCGTTTTACTAAACCAATTGAGGTAGTGATATAGGTAGGCAAACGCAATAAAACGCATCAACATGATACCGAATTCTGAGAAATAAATGAGGCCGTCCATTTCTTTCTTTGTTTTGGATTTCATGACCTTTTTTGGCAAGGCTTCAAAGCGATATTCATTGATGCTATTGATATAGCGGCTAGAAGTATCAAAGAAATAAAGCAAGTGGTCAAATTGAAATTGAGGTGCAAGATTTGCCGTGTTAATTGGCATAGGCTTTACCACAAATGGGCGTGCTGCAATATTTTTGAGCGAATCTACGTGCGCATCAAAGGCTGCCGTATCGATGAGGCCTTGACGCAAAAAATAGCTTTTATTTCCTTCCTTGGTAATGATATCTAGGTATTCCTTATTGGTGATTTTTTGCTCTTCAATCAGATCAAAATGGTCGAGAATAAGGTAGTTTGTATTGTAAAAACCATCGCCTTTGGCATAATATGCGTCTTTTCCGAACTTGGAAAGAAACGCATTTTTGGTATCGACCGGCATGGAGAAAACGAGAATGACAGGAATCAGCACAAAACCTACCATTTGCCACATTCCTGAAACGCTACGCGCCTTAAGAGCACCATAAAGCATAAATAAACCAGTAAATACGTAGACATGAATGAGCGTTGGAATGAGCGCAGTGAGGGCAAAAATAGTGGTGCTTTCTGCATTTTCAGCAGCGCGATCAGGACTGAGCCAGCCAGCCACAATGATGTAAACAACAAAAATTGCGAATAATTTGATGAATAAATTCTTAACAAGTGCAAAGAGAATAGAAGCGAAAAGGCCAAATACCAAAAGCTTGTCAAAAAGATTCATTTCAACGAAATAATCATATACATCTTTGCTAAAGCCAAAGTCTTTGGCAAATGCAGCATAGGAAAGTAAAATACCAATGATCCAAAGCGCAATGTTGTCCCATTTGCCTTTGGCGTAATATTGGCGGTCGTGGAGCCAGCTGATTTCGGTGAGGTAATGCAATGGGCCTAAATAGGCATAGGCTAAAAGGAAGGTTTCAAAAGGAAAGTAGTAGGCCAAAATGGCGGTAATGAGCATCAGGCCGATATTGAGGTAGTTGATGCGGTCTTCTTTGAGCAAATTCATTTTTGCAACTTTTTAGGATACATACAAAAATAAGCAAAGGACCATCGTGAAAAAAATGATATTGCTCATTTATTTCTTAGCTGTTTAGTCGGCCTCGGGTTCTTCGGAGAAAAGTGGAATTTGATCGGGGTTGTCGTCTTCATTTTTCGATAAATCCCATTCCATAGAAGGTGTTT
>CANHBA010000041.1 GCA_947458985.1 Flavobacteriales bacterium | reverse complement strand
GAAGAATTGCAGACAAATCATTTAAGTATTTACGAAGCACTTCATAGGCTTGTTCTTCTAAGATAAAAGCAAAACCTTGGATATGAATGGAAACTGTTTTATTCATGATTGGGTAGTTTGAGTAAGTAAAGAGACCGCTTGCTGTAATTCATGCCAAGTATGCGAGAGGCCAGTATAAAATTGAGTGCCTTTGGGAGTAATGCAGTAATACTTACGCGGCGGACCCGACGTTGATTCTTCCCAACGGTAAGACAACAGTTCCAAATTTTTGAGACGCGTTAACAAAGGGTAAACGGTGCCTTCCACAACCAGCATTTGGGCACCTCGCAGCTTCTCTAATATTTCAGAAGGGTAGGCCTCTCCTTTATGGAGGATGCCGAGAATGCAATATTCCAAAATGCCTTTGCGCATTTGAGATTGTGTATTTTCTACATTCATCTTTCTAATTTTATACAAAGTTATATGTTTTATTCTGTATTATGCAATACATAGTACTATAAAAATAAAAAAGGCATCTCTAAGACGCCTTTCAAAATAAGTTTATATCATTCTATTTCAAGCACTTAAAGTAATCAAAAGGCTCCAAACATTCGTTACATTGATAATGTGCTTTGCAGGCAGTACTACCAAATAAACTCACCATTCGGGTGTCTTTGCTATTGCATTTCGGGCAAGCCACACGCGGTGGATCTGAAAAAAGTGCACTTTTATCGGGTTCGTTGACGGGTGGTGCAATACCGTAGAGTCGTAACTTCTGACGACCCTCTTCCGAAATCCAGTCGGTGGTCCAGGCTGGGCTAAGGATATGTTTTACTTTGGCATTTGAAATGCCTTTTTCTTGCAATTTGACGAGGATATCCGCTTCTATTTGCTGCATAGCCGGACAGCCGCTGTAGGTTGGCGTGAGTTCAACTATCCAGGTTTCATCTTGGAAGTAAATTTGTTGCACTACACCAAGGTCTATGATGGTCAGGACCGGTATTTCAGGGTCGCTGACTTCTTGTAAAAATTGGCGGATTTCAGCTGCAGTTACCATTCCATATTTGGATAGGCCCTTTGCATGTACTGCAGATCTGAAAGGATATAACCCATGTGTTCAGAATGACGACCTTCGCGACCACCATCAAATTTCCAATTGTTTGTTGGAATAGATAGTGTTGCTTCGTTCAAAACGGCAGTTACAGTTTCTGACCATTTGGCTTGAATACCTGCCATTTTTGGAACCAAACCTGCTGCTTGCAATGTTTGATCGTGGGCATCTTCGTAGAAAAGTTCGCTGGCATAACGCCAAAGATGGTCAATTGCGGCCTGTGCACGCTCATGAGATTCTTCAGTGCCATCGCCCATACGGATGACCCATTCAGAAGTATGCTTGAGGTGGTAGCGCGTTTCTTTGACTGATTTAGCTGCAATGGCTGCTAATTGTTCCACTGGGCTTTGCATGAGTGCTTCGTAAAGCGGCAAACGAAATGCGTCAAAAAAGAATTGGCGAAGAATTGTCATGGCGAAGTCACCATTGGGTTGCTCTACCAATAATACATTTTTATATTCGTTCTCGAAACGCAAATAAGCGAGTTGATCGTGGTTTCTGCCCGCTCCCTCTAACTCAGCGGCAAAATCATAGAGGCTGATGGCTTGGCCAATTAAATCTAAGGAGATATTGGTAAGCGCTATGTCTTCTTCCAAGATGGGCCCGTGACCACACCATTCGCCGAGGCGTTGGCCTAAAATAAGGCTGTCGTCGGACAAACGCAATACGTATTCAAAAAGTGCTGGATCTTGCATGTTTACATGTGTTTGACGCCATCAGGCACTTCGTAAAAAGTTGGGTGACGGTAAATTTTGGTATCTGAAGGTTCGAAGAAAGACGCTGCTTCGTCGATGTCAGTAGCGTGGATATGTGCTGATTCTACGACCCAAATACTGATGCCTTCAGAGCGGCGCGTATAGACATCGCGGGCATTTTCTAGGGCCAACGTGGCATCTGGAGCACGCAGACTTCCGACGTGTTTGTGGTTCAAACCTTGTTTGCTGCGGATAAAAACCTCCCAAAGAGGCCATTCTGATGTTGACATAGTCTTAAAAATTGAATTAGGCAGATTTTTTCATAGCGCGTTTCTTGGCAAAAGCATTGGCGGCTTCGCGTACCCAAAGGCCGTCTTCCTTGGCTTTGAGACGAGCTGCAATTCTTTCTTTATTGCATGGGCCGTTTCCTTTGACTACTTGCCAGAATTCGTCCCAGTTGATTTCTGAGAAATCGTAATGCCCACGTGCTTCGTTCCATTTCAAGTTAGGATCGGGGATGGTTAAGCCAAGGATTTCTGCTTGTGAAACTGTAGCATCGACAAAGCTTTGACGGAGTTCGTCGTTGGTAAAGCGCTTGATTTTCCATTTGATCGATTGATCTGAATGCGTAGATTCAGCGTCGCTCGGACCAAACATCATGAGCGCAGGCCACCAAAAACGGTTCATGGCGTCTTGTGCCATAGCTTTTTGTTGAGGTGTTCCGTTACAAAGCTTAATGAGTGCCTCATAACCCTGGCGTTGGTGAAAAGATTCTTCTTTACAAATCTTGACCATGGCACGCGCATACGGGCCATAAGAGGTGCGACATAGCGCAACCTGATTCATGATCGCAGCGCCGTCTACCAACCAACCAATTGTACCGATATCGGCCCAAGTGACTGCCGGATAATTAAAAATAGATGAATATTTCGCCTTACCGGTGTGCATGTCGTCTATCAATTGCTCGCGATCGGCACCCAGCGTTTCGCATGAAGAATACAAATAAAGACCATGGCCAGCCTCATCTTGAACCTTCGCTAGGAGCACGGCTTTGCGGCGCAAATTGGGCGCACGGGTAATCCAGTTTCCTTCAGGAAGCATTCCAACGATCTCTGAATGTGCGTGTTGCGAAATCTGACGAATGAGCGTTTGACGGTACTCATCTGGCATCCAGTCATTGGGCTCAATCTTGATTTCTTTCTCAATTTTCTCTAGAAAACGGCGTTCTTGTTCAGCTTGGGTCATAATGTCTTTGTTACGATGAAACAAATATAGAAAATTACTACGCCTTCAAAACATGATTGAGGTCAGTTTGTTCATTGATTGTGGTTAGTTGAGGCTTGCGCAATATTGCTTACTTTTGACCCTGATTAAATTTGACTATGTCTACTCAGTTTCATTCCTTAAAAGTCAGCAACCTTCAAAGAGAAACAGAAGGTTGTGTTTCAGTAGCTTTCGAAGTTCCTACAGCGCTTCAAGCCGCCTTTTCTTTCGCTTCCGGACAATACCTTACGCTCAAAACAATCATTGACGGCGAAGAGCTCAGAAGATCATATTCTTTGTGTAGTGCACCGCATGAAAACGAATGGCGCGTGGCTATCAAAGAAATTCCAAACGGAAAATTCTCGTCCTTTGCCAATCAGCAACTTCAAATTGGCGACACACTAGAAGTAATGGCCCCAATGGGGAATTTCAAATTTGAACCAAATGCAAATAACCAGCATCATTATGTGTTATTTGCTGCCGGAAGCGGTGTTACACCCGTTTTTTCGATCCTCAAAACCATTCTGTTAGAAGAACCGCTCAGCACCGTTACTCTTTTCTACGGCAACAAAGGCTTGGCAGAAGTTATTTTTAGAGAAGAACTCGAGGCCATCAAAAATCGTTTTCTCGATCGCTTGAATTTAGTTCATGTGTTTTCAAGAGAAAACATGGGCGTGCCACTTTTAAAAGGACGCATAGACGCACAGCGCACTAAAGACCTGCTCGGCGCTTTCTTGAAAAATCAAACCATTGACGCCGCCTATATCTGCGGGCCTCAAGACATGATCTTAGCGGTTAAAGATGAACTAAGCGCCTTTGGGCTCAATGCGCAACAAATTCACTTTGAATTGTTTCATGCGGCGCCAATTGAGAAGAAAGCAGATCCTTCCCAACCAGTCCAAGCAGCTTTTGAATCTAAAATTGAACTCATCATGGACGGTGAGGTCACGAACTTCTATCTTTCCTCCGACGGGCCAACCATACTCGATGCCGCCTACAAAGCCGGCGCCGATGCGCCTTTTGCTTGCAAAGGTGGGGTGTGCTGTACCTGCAAAGCCAAAGTTTTACGCGGTGAGGTCAGCATGGATGTCAATTATGCCCTGACCCCAGAAGAAGTAGAACAAGGCTACGTGCTCACCTGCCAGGCACATCCAAAAAGTAACGACATACTCATTTCATTTGACGACTAATTATGGGCTTTTTTGACCGCTTTAAATCTAATAAAAGTGCTGCCTTGCCAAAAGGTGCACACCTCTTGATCATTCAAAATGTTCAAAGACTTACACCCCAAGCTGTTCAACTTACATTTGAAGTTCCGGCCGAGCTTTCGGATAAATTCAAATTTACACCAGGCCAGTACCTCACTTTAGCAGTGGAGGTGAACGGCGAACAACTGAGAAGGTCCTACTCTATTTGTAGCGGCAGCGCTGAAGCCTTGAGCATCGGTGTCAAAGCCATTGAAAACGGTAAGGTTTCTAATTACCTCAACAACATTAGTGCTGGAGCAGAACTTATTGTATTTGAACCAGAAGGAAATTTCCTTTGGAAACCAAGCTACAAAAATGTGGTCGCCATTGCAGCTGGCTCAGGCATTACGCCTATCATGAGCATGCTTAAAACAGCTGGGGCTCAATCTTCATTCGAACTGCTATATGGGAACAAAAGCCCTGAAGAGGCGCTTTTTCTTTCTGACATTCTAGCGCTCAGCAATGCCCAAACACACCTTTATTATTCACAAAAAGTAGTAGAAGGAGCGCAACACGGTAGAATTGACGAAGCTGCACTCAAAGATCAAATCAAACACAAACTGAGTTTATTGCAGGCCGATGCATTTTTCCTTTGTGGGCCACAACAATTAGTAGAAACCGCCGAAAAAACACTTGCTTTCTTTGGTGTAAGTCCTCAAAAAATCCACAAAGAACTCTTTTTTGTGAGTGAACAAAGCGCTCCGGCTAGTACCGAAGCTGCTTTTTCGGGAAAGAGTAAAGTAAAAGTCATGATCGACGGCGAAATTGCCGAATTCGACATGCAAGGCCAAGATAAAAGCATTCTTGAGCTCTCTGAAAAAGCGGGCCTAGACGCGCCCTTCTCCTGCAGAGGCGGTGTTTGTTCGTCTTGTAGGGCCAAAGTACTCAAAGGTAGCGCAACCATGCGCATGAACCATTCACTCACCGATGCGGAAGTTGCCGAAGGTTATATCCTCACTTGTCAGGCGCATGCCACAAGTGCCGAATTAATTGTGAGTTTCGATGAATAAAAGAATCATTGTTTTGGGCGCCAGCCAAGGTATTGGCGCTGCACTTGTGCAACATTTTGCAGCCTTACCCCAAACGGAAGTAATTGCGCTGTCGCGCAATCTGGCTAAAATGCAAGCACAATTTCAACAAAAAAACGTCCGTTGTTATGCGCTCGATATCGCAGAAAATGTGCAAGCACAAATCAGTACACTTTGTCTTCAAGGACCAATTGACATCCTTATTAACAACGCCGGACTTCTCATCAACAAGCCTTTTGAAACCTTAACACATCAAGATTTCAGCGAGAGCTACCAAGTAAATGTTATTGGCATCATGGAAGCAACGCAAGCGCTTTTGCCTTTATTGGCTCCAAATGCCCATATTATAAACATCAGTTCTATGGGTGGTTTTCAAGGGAGTCTCAAATTTGCGGGTCTTGCTGCCTACTCTACTTCTAAGGCTGCACTTTGCGCATTTACCGAACTATTTGCCGAAGAATATAAACATACCGGCATCCATATGAACTGCCTCTGTTTAGGAGCTGTTCAAACCGAAATGCTAGCGGCCGCCTTCCCTGGCTATTCCGCCCCAACAACACCCACAGAAATGGCAGATTTCATTGCCAATTTTGCCCTACATTCCGGTGCATTTTTCAACGGCAAAATTCTTCCGGTTTCCAGTACCAATCCTTAAAATTCAATCCACCCCATTCCGCACTTTTAATCCGCGCGCTTTTTTGTAACTTCGTTACGTGAAGCACCTTTGGAGGATTCTATTATTGCTAATGGCAGCACCTGTGCTCGCCCAAGACATCCATTGGACACAATTCAACAATAACCCTATCTTTCAGAACCCTGCAGGAGCTGGCAATTTCAAAGAAGACCTCCGCCTGACCGCCAATTACCGCACGCAGTGGCGTAGTGTCACGATCCCATTTCAGACCACCGCACTTGCTGCCGATACCAAATGGAAACAATGGGGTTTTGGTCTCAATTATTTTCACGACCAAGTTGGCGATGGAAAGTTTCAGACCAATGAGGTCCAATTGAGCGCCTGCTATCCAATTACCCTGACTCAAAAGCACGTGCTCAGACCAGCGCTTCAAGTTGGCTTCAACCAACGTCAACTCAATAGCAATGCGTTCTACTTTGACAGCCAATACAACGGCTATATTTTTGACCCCAACGCACCTACCAACGAATATTTTCAGACCGCATCCATGATCAAACCCATGTTAGGGCTGGGTATCATCCATCAATACAACATTAACAAACAGTACTTTTTTCAGAGTGGCATTGGCCTCTTTAACCTCACTCGCCCCAACCAAAGTTTTTTTCTAGAAAATACCCAGCGCGATCTTCGCCTGAATATATTTGCTCAATTGCGTTATCAATATACAACGAAGTTATTTTTTGAACCCAGTTTTCAGCTCAATTTTCAAGGGCCCTATCGCGCACTTACCTTAGGCGGAATAGGAGAATACGTTTTGTCTATCAAAGACCAAATTTCCATCAATGCAGGCTTGTGGTGGCGCACTAAAGATGCCTTTTGCTTGCAATTTGGTATGGCAAGAGGGCCTATATCAACTGGAATTTCTTACGATTTCAATTATTCTTCACTCGTGCCCGCAAGCCGCGGCCGTGGCGCATTTGAGTTGAGCCTCCGTTATGTGATCACCAAATTTCATCCGCCACAATTGCAATACCGCATATGCCCAGACTTTATTTGATCTGTTTGTTGCTGCTTTCTGCAGAATGCTGGGGTCAGAAACAACTCCAACGGCTGGTTGCGCACGCAGATGCTCAGGTAATTGCTTTGGATTATATCGAAGCACTGAAATACTACGATCAAGCTCTTGTACTAGAGCCCAATTCAATTGCGCTTCATTGGAAAATCGCCCAAGCGAACCAACAATTCAAAGATTATAAAACAGCAGCGCGCTACTACCTTAAAGTTTACGAGCAAGATCCCGATGGTCAGCAATTTCCCGAAGCGCAACTGCAATACGCGCTTATGCTCAAGCAACAAGGCCTATACAAAGAGGCCTTAGCACAATTCAAGGAAGTCAAAAAATTCTTTTCTGAAGACAAAAAGAGTAACGGCTACCTCAAATCTAACCAAGAAATAATTGCCTGCAACTGGGTACTCAAACAACTCAAATATGTCAGTGCTGAAGAATTAGCTGATTTAAAAAACCATCCGGTAAATACAGTTAATGCTGAATTTGCCCACCTTTTCTGGAACGACACCTTAGTGTATAGCTCACTCAAAGCCGACTCCACTGCCGAAGATCAAGAACAAATTTTGAGCAAGCAGTACAAACTCGATATTTACCAATTTCCGAGTCCTAAAGATGCGCAGAAAATTGTATTAAACGGTCAAAAAACCCAATTTGAATATGGCAACTTTTGCATAGCGCCAGACAGCAGTTTTGCACTTTGTAGCGAATGTACACGCACCCCTAATCAGTTTCGCTGTCATATTGTAAGAGTATTACCTCAAAACGGAAGTTGGTTTTTAGACAGCACTTTTCAATTAGATGGCCTTCAAGATAGCTACAATAGCATGCCTTATTTATTTGAACTCAATGCGCAATTAATGCTCGTTTATAGCGCGCAAAAAGCCAATGGACTCGGGGGGACAGATTTATGGTTGGCTTCCGTAAATCAAGAGGGTCAAATTATAGGAAATAACAACTTGGGCGTTCTCAACTCTATCGAAAACGAGGTGTCGCCCTGGTTTGACCCACTTTTTAAACGCCTCTATTTTTCTAGTTCTTGGCATGCGGGTTTTGGTGGCTTTGATATTTTTTACAGCAATTTGCAAGCAGACGGAAGCTTTGGGCCACCCATTAACCTTGGCCTACCCTTCAATAGCCCGGCCAACGATCTCTACTTTTTTTGCCATGCAGACACCGCCTATTTGAGTTCCAATCGCTTAGGTAGCCTTTATGCCTCACACCCCACTTGTTGCAGCGATGTTTTTTACCAAGAATTGCTGAGACCAAAAGAGAAAAAAGACCAAATAGTCTCTGAAACCGTTCAAGTGGTCAAACTGCCAATCAAACTTTATTTCGAAAACGACCACCCGAACCCCAAAAGCACTGCCGACTTTACAGAACTCTCCTACGAAGAGACCTATCTCAAATACAAAGGGCAATATCCAGTCTACCTGCAGAAAGTTACAGAAGGGCGCGATGCCACAGCTACCCTGCAACAAACACAATCTTTGCTCGAGTTCTTTGAAGCAGAGGTCGATAAAGGAATGCAGGACCTCGCCTTATTTCGCGCACAAGTATGGCAAGAATTGCAATCGGGTAAACAAGTGAGTATTATGGTTCAAGGGTTTGCTAGCCCGCTTGCCAAGTCAGATTATAACGTACATTTGACAAATCGACGTATTTCTGCCATCAAAAACTACTTTGAAGAGATAGATGGTGGTAAATTTGCACCTTATATGCTCACCACGCCCTCTCGCTTGCAATTTATCGAGGTTCCGATGGGAGAATACAAAGCCAATAAAGACGTGAGCGACAACTACTACGACCAACGCAATTCTGTTTATTCCAAAGATGCATCCCTTGAAAGGCGCATTGAAATCATTGAGTTGCGTACTGAAACCCTCCCACCCCGATGAATCAACAACAACGCATCCATTTTCTTGATTTCAGTCGGAGCGTCGCCATTCTCATGATGCTACAAGGTCATTTCATTTCCATGACCCTAGAGAGCTATCCTACTTTTATGGCTGAGGTTCGGCTCCATGGTTCTTCAGGTAGTATTTGGTTTAGCATTTGGGGCTTTTTTCGCGGGCTTACCGCCCCGCTCTTTTTTACGATTTCAGGTGCGGTTTTCACTTACCTATTGCACAAAGAGTGGCAAAAAGGCCAGGCACCATTTTACCGTTTAGTGCGCGTGCGCAAAGGTTTACGCAGGGCACTCAGCTTATTGGTAATCGGGTACTTGCTGCAAATCAATTTGAAATTCTTGAAATATTATATTGCCGGGCACTTCAATCCGCACTTTTTAGGTTTTCACATTCTGCAGTGCATCGGTATAGGTCTTCTTTCACTTTTATTGATGACCTCCTTGATTTATAAAATCAGGCAATATAGCTGGGTCATCTATTTATTTATTGCGCTCGTAATTTTTGGCTTCACACCTTTAGTTAGGTTACAGCCAGATTACTTCCCAGAAGGTGTTCCTGCGATCCTGCAAAACATGATTCAAGGTCCTGATACAGGTTTTTCGATTTTCCCTTGGATTGGTTTTGTATTTTTTGGTGCCGGTTTTGGCCATTACCTAAGCTTGCACGGAACTGGTTTTAAAAATAAAAATGTATACCGATACCTCATTGCTGTTGGGCTTACCTACTATTTAGTGGGATGGGTCATGACTTTCATTTACAACGGAGATTTCACGCATTTTCATTACAAATATTTATGGGCCTTTGACCGCTCCTTTTTTGTGGCTATCTTATTGATTTTCTTCACTTACATCAGTGGTTTTGAACGTTTCAGGCCCTCCATCTTCATGGCCGTTGGTCAGGAAACATTTGCAATTTATGTGCTCCATGCCATCATACTGTATGGCGCTATTACGGGCTATAGCCTCCGCTCTTTCTTAGAAAATAAATTGAGTGCCCTCGAAGCCATCTTCGGTGCAATTCTATTCCTAGGCTTCTTTATTGGTTTGGTTCAAGTTCTTGAGCCAATTCGTCAATTCTTTCGTAACTTTCGCACTTTTTTTATTCCAAATGGCAGAACAAATAAGCCTCAATAAACCCAAAACCCGCCTCTACTTCATTGATATGGCGCGGACCATTGCCATTCTACTGATGTTAGAAGGTCATTTCGTGCACGATTCCTTGTCAACTATTTATGCTAGCGATTCTTACCCTGCATATATCACTTGGAAATTCATTCGTGGCTTTACTTCACCAACCTTTTTGACTGTCACCGGCTTGATCTTCACCTATTTATTACTAGGTAACGAGCAAGAGTCATTTTGGAAAAACATGCGCGTACGAAAAGGTTTTAAAAGGGTAGTTGAACTGCTTTTTTGGGGGTATTTGCTCCAGTATTACGCTTTTCATGTCTTACAATGTATTGCAGTTGGGATTTTAACTATAATTCTGCTCTATGGTTTGTTTCGGTTTATCAAAGTTGTACCACTTTGGATCTATTATTTTGTAGCTGGAACTTTATTATTTTACTCCCAACTATTTTTTGGCAATTTAGGTACCCATTATTGGCCAGAAAATGCGCCTACTTTCGTGCAAAATATGTTTCACGGACCGCACTCTGAATTTCCGATAACACCAAGAATGGCTTACACTATGTACGGCGCCATGCTAGGTGTTTTGCTCTATCATTTCAAAAACCACGTCAAATCATTACCTGTTATCATTGGTACCTTTAGCGTGGGTTTACTCCTTTTCTTTGGAATCAAACCATTTTTAATTTGGCTTCAAAGCCTTCCGGGCCTAACTGAAATCCCCTTCTATAAAATGGATTGGCTCTTGGATAAATTTGGAATGGTGTTGGTTATTCTCGCGCTGCTTTTAGGCTTGGAAACTTATGTACTCAAAATAAAGAAGGATAACTTATTTCTTAAAATTGGCCAAAATACACTGAGTATATTTATCATTCACATGATGCTCCTCTACGGTAGTGTGATTAGAATTGGTATCAATGACTTTTTACATGAAAAACTCGGGCCTTATGAAGTCATTCCTTACACGCTAGGTTTCTGGCTAATTTTTATCGTATTTGTATATTACATCGACGACATTCGAGCCAAATTGCGCTTCATTTTGTGGCCCATGAAGAAATACAGTAGCCAGCTCTTTGGAATCAAGGTTTAGATACTGACTTTTCGCTTCATCAAGCGTTCACCGCAAGAGTCTTGCACCTTAATTTTAACTTCATAAGTTCCGGGTTTACCGTAAACATGTCGTGTTTTTAAGGCTGTTTCAGTCATGCCGTCGCCGAAATCCCAGGTAACGCTTTTGGCATTTGGATAATTAGCTGTTAAGTGCACCACCTTCTTATTTTCATCCGAGAGTTTCACTTCTATTTCAACAGAATTCTGATTGATTCTATAACGGTTCTTGTTCATTAAAATATAAGTGCCAGCTGTCTCTTGTATCACACCTGCTTGCTTGGCGTCAAGCTTAGCAGTAAAAGTCACGTATGGATCAGTCTTAAATAAGGCAGCATAAAAGCATGAGGCTGCCAAATAAGAACCCGCTAAAGAAGGATGCTGTTTGTCTTCTTGATAAAGGTTGATTTGAGGATGGTTCTCTTTTACAGTTTCCCAAGCCTTTCCAACTGGTACAATCGAAAGATTGAGCTGCTCGCTTACGTAAAGATAACCTTGGTGAATGCGATCAGACATTGTTTGGTAATTCCAGTCGATGCTTAATGAGTCGTCTTTGAAACCGGTTTCATACCCCCAAGTTTGGTAGAGCAATACATTCGTACAGCTATTATTCGCATAAACTGAATCTAAGAGCTGTTTGAGGTACGGAAGGCTCGCTTTATCAATTACGTCTTTGTCTTGCGCTAATTCACGACTAAAGCCCTGCAAAACGACGTAATCCCACTTACTTGACCTAATGCTATTATATAACTCGGGTCTTTTTGAGTGCATTTGAAAAGT
Organism: Flavobacteriales bacterium; assembly: GCA_947458985.1. GTDB lineage: Bacteria > Bacteroidota > Bacteroidia > Flavobacteriales_D > Crocinitomicaceae > UBA952. The sequence continues at coordinate 3,145 of CANHBA010000041.1, read as the reverse complement.
ATGGCTAGATTTTGCGTCCATCAGCACCTCAAGTTTGACCCCTTTACTTTCTGCCATTTGCTCTAAAATTTTAGGCATGTTGTTGTAGTGGGTATATGAATTGCCGACAAAAAGTACGCGCATTGGCTGGGCAAACAAGTTTCCTAGCGAAAGGATACAAGACAAAAACAAAAAATAGAATAATTTCATATTGTTAAGCTTTAGATCCAGCCTCAAACAAAAGTCTTGCCAAAGACGCCAACTCTTGTTGTGGGGCAGGCACTTTTTCTTTGCTGAAATTCATGTCGCCGATTTGCTGCAATGGAATTAGGTGTATGTGAGCATGCGGTACTTCCAAACCAATAACGCTCACACCAATGCGCTTACAAGGTACTTCATCTTTAAGCAGCTCAGCCACTTCTTTGGCAAAAGCCCATAAGCGCTGATAAGCTTCATCTTCGATGTCAAAAATATAATCTGTCTCTTTTTTGGGGATAACCAATGTATGGCCAGTTGCCAACGGCATGATGTCGAGAAAAGCTAAAAACTCATCGTTTTCGGCAACTTTATAACACGGGATTTCTCCGTTGACTATTTTTGAAAAAATACTAGACACTACCTCGAAATAGAAATAATCTCAAAATGAATCAGACCACCAGGTGTTTGGATCTCTGCAATATCGCCAACCTTTTTACCTAATAAACCTTTTCCGATTGGAGACTCAATGGAAATTTTCCTCATTTTGATGTCTGCTTCGTTTTCAGCAACTAAGGTGTACTCTATTTCCATTCCATTTTGCGGATTTTTGATCAGGACCTTCGAAAGAATGAAAACCTTGCTGTTATCCATGTGGGTTTCGTCGATAAGGCGCGCATTGGAAATGATCTCTTCCATTTTAGATATCTTCATTTCTAAAATACCTTGCGCTTCTTTCGCTGCATCGTATTCAGCATTTTCAGATAAATCTCCTTTATCTCTTGCCTCAGCTATTTGTTCAGAAATAGAAGGTCTTTGAACAGTCTTCAAATGATGAAGCTCACTTTTTAACTTTTGCAGCCCTTCTGCAGTATAATAATTAATATTTGACATGCTACTCGATTTATGGAAACAAACAAGAGAGCCCTTTGAGGAGCTCTCTTGCCACTAAACAAAGTTAGAAAATTATTTTAAGCTAATAGTTGCACCGATTGTATGAATCATGCCAAAAACACCTGCAAAACGTGCAGCGTACTCCAGGCCAAGAGCATTTTGATTTTCACCAACTAAAGCGTCAATAGAAAAACCAGCGGATGGGCCACTAAAAGCAGATGATTTTGTTTCTTCATTGAACATACCATTTTCATAGCAGAAACCAGCTCTTAGGTTAAACGCCATGTTGTCTTTAGCGATTCCGTAGTCGAGTCCGGCACGGAATTGATCTTTCATAAAGGAATTAGCTGTAAAACCAAGCGCTAAATTCAACTTATTACTCTCGTTGAAAATAAAATCGTAAGAACCACCAATACCAAGTAGAGACGGAAGTTCGAATGTTGCAGATCTTTGCTCCAAAGAAGCGATGTAACCTGTACTCACATAGGTAACTTGCTGTGCTAAACCATCGCCTTTATAGCGCATGACTGGACCTACATTTTTGAGTGTAATTCCAAACTTCAATTGATCTTGTTCACCTGAAACGTAACGAATACCTGCATCAATAGCAATACCGCTGGCTTTTAGGTTGGCAATACTTTCAGAAACTACTTTGAAATTGATACCTCCATAAATAGAAGAAGAGAATTCTTTCGCGTATCCAACGCTAAAAACATTGAAACGAGGAGAAAAGAATCCGATATTACCTTCAGGGTTAGCGACAGTTGTAATTGGAATGTCACCGTAATTCATGGACTGAACACTCACTGAAAACACTTCAGAATCTGAAATGCGTTGTGCAATACCAGCACCGCTCAGGGCGATACCTGCATTACCCATCCAGTTAGAGTAGTTATACTTCAATTGTGTTTTGTCTGTAAAAGCGAGACCCGCAATATTCATGTAGGTAGCTTCCAAACCATTGCTATTGGCATAAGATGCATCACCTATTGCTGATGATCTGGCCCAAGGATTGATCAATAATTGAGAAGCACCGGCTGAACCAACGCGATCTTCGTTACCTGCCTGCGCAGTTAGTGAGGCAATTAAGCCTGCACTAAATACGATTTGTTTGAATGTCATTTTCATAGCTATCGAACTATTCTATCATTAAATACCTTGTAAATCTGCCTGACGCATGCCGCCAAAGAATTTCAAGACGCGCTCTCCCACATTTGGAACATCTACGTGTATGAGGTAGATTCCTCCGGCAACCGGAATTGCCTTATGGTTTGTTAAATCCCAATCGATATAAGTTTGAGGACTATCTTTCTTGAATGATCTAACCAGTTTACCATTTGCAGTGTATATACGAACCGTACATACTTCTGGAAGGTTCACAATTTTCACCTTGGTGTCCAAACGCGTGCGCTCATACTCAGAGAATGCATAGTAAGGGTTTGGAACCACGTTGATCATGGCCAATGCCTCTTTAAGCATGTCTTGTGAACCAACCTGTGTGGCGATTTGATCCATACTCCAACCGTACATTGGCTTGCCTGCATTTTCACCAGTACCTGTAAAGTTCTTGTATTCTTTGTTCACACGCAAACGAATGGTCACGTCTGTAGAAAGTAATTCTTGGTCTGGTGCCAACATTGGGTAGGCAATCCAGGTCAAAGAACCGTAAAGCTCGCGTTTGGCAGCAGAGCTGTTGGCCTCCACTTCTAAGTATTTAGTGTAGGCCATGTTGCCACTGTTGTTTTCTGCAACTGCTGGGTTGTAGGCAGGGAAGTTGAAACCTGAGTTAAAACCGTTGGTACTCGCTTGATTGTAGCTGAATACGTATACCGGATGCATACCGCCCATGAGTGGTGTGCCAACGTTGCTAACCAAGCGGTCCGTTGGGTTCCAGATCATGTCGGCGCCGTTTTCACCACCTAAGAATGAGTTCTCTCCGAAGGCCATGTAAAGGCGTGCACCTGATTCGATATCTACAGCGTAGCCAGGGAACCAACCCATACCTTCACCTGTGCCGTCAGGCTGGCCGTTTTTGTCAACGCTTGGACTGCGGCGCAGTGCACCTGATGGTGCATTG
>CANHBA010000040.1 GCA_947458985.1 Flavobacteriales bacterium | reverse complement strand
GTTGCATCTAGGATATTCAAGGTGCCAATAGAGTTGTTTTCAAAAGCAACCAATACTTGCTCTGCAGCTGGGTTAGGATACACCTCAAAGTTGATGGCTTGTGTTTCTTCCATTCCAACTTCAATTGAGATTTCGAAAGTTACAGTGCTTGTGCAGTTACCGTTGATAGCTGTTAGCACTACCGTGTAGGTGCCATTTGCAGCATAAGCATGCGCAGGTGCCATTGCAGATGAGTTGGTGAAGTCACCGAAATCCCAAGAGTAAGAAGTAGCTCCGGTTGAAGTGTTGGTGAAAGTAACTACATTACCTGCAGTAGTGAATGAACCAGCAGCAGTTGGTGTTGCGGTGAAGGTGATGTTGGTGGCAGCAGATTGGCCTACACCGTTACAAGCATTTGCGTTCGTTACAGTAACAGAAACTGTTGCCGTATTGGTTACCTGGATGCTTTGTGTAGTTTCACCTGAAGACCACAAATAAGAATCAGCCGCTGATGAGGTAACCGTTACCACATCTCCAGAACACGCTTGTGTACTAGTTGCGCTGATAGTTGGAGCAGGAGCGCTAGAAACGTTCACTGAAATTGGAGCAGAAACACTTGAACAACCATTGGCGTCAGTAACCGTAACTGAGTAGTTGCCAGTTGTTGAAACGGTAATTGTTGCTGTAGTTTGGTTGTTAGACCATACGTTGCCAGTTGCCGCACTTGAAGAAAGGTCAACAGAACCACCTGTACAGAAAGAAGTTGAACCACTTGCAGTAATTAATGGTGTTGCTGGAAGTGCATTAACGATGACAGTAATAGGTGCACGCATACTTTCGTCGTTGCTAACATTGGCTTGAGAAACGTAGTAAGTGTAAGTTCCAGCTGTTGTAGTACTAGGTACTGGAGCTGTAGTGGTGTAGGTGCCACCAGTTGCTTGTGTATACCAACGAAGGGAGTTACCGGTTAATGCAGTTGCTGTGAGTGCAGTTGCAGTTGCACCTTGGCAGTAAGTGTAGCTGGTTGTAGCCACTACCGGAGTTGCGATAGAATAGAATACTGGGTTCATAAAAGTAGCGCCAGTTGCCGCCACTGAACCTGCACCCAAACGTGCATCAGGAGCAACACCTAAAGCAGTAAACAAGTTGACCCAGTTGACTTGAGCAAGTGTTTGTGTAGAGTCATTGCCGTCAACACCCCACCAAGAGTTGTACCATGCAGCGGTAGAACCACCAGAGTTAAGAACGGTGTTTGTGTTACCTGTACTCCAAGTTGGTTGCGCAAAGTTGGTCAAAATGTTATTCACGAATACCATAGTATCGCCATTTAGGTTTGCCACTACAGGAGCACCTTCAATGGATAAGCCTTTTTCCCAGCCTGTTACCAAAGAATTTAATACAGAAGTAGATGTATTTCTTCTCAAACGGAAAGATTTTTCGAATTTCTCACCTGTAGGTAGTGCGATTGAACCATTTCCTTTAGGGCCAACGATAGTAATGTTTGAGAAAACGGGGCGTGTTTTAGGCTGTGCTGTTGAACCTGCTGCATCGTTATCAGATTCAAAACAATTAGAATCACCTGGTGCATCAGAAATGTCTTTGTCACGAATAGCCAAACCAAATTGAATTTTTCCGCGGAAACCGAAATCGGTATCAAAGTCGTCGTCAAGACCACGGTATGCAATAAGGTGCTTACAATTCACTGTGCCACCAAACCATTCAAAAGAGTCGTCGCCAGAAAACGTAACCTGAACGTAGTCTACAGTAGTTTGGTTACCAACAGAACCAAAGGTAATACCATTGATTTCTTTGTTTGGCTCAAGTGCAATACCGGCAAACTCTACACGAACATAACGTAAGATACCAGAGTTGTCGTTGTCAAAGTAGCCACCGTACTGTGAGTCAGTTGTAGGTACAATACCTTCGATGAAGGCAACACCACCTGGTTGGTTGTTTTTTGCCAAACCTAGAATGACCAAACCACCCCAATCACCTTCATTACGAGCACCAACGGCTTCGTTAGAGGTAAATACAATAGGGTTGGCAGCTGTTCCGTCAGCAAGAATTTTGGCACCACGGGTAATGATAAGCGTTCCTTGTGTGAGTTTATCACCGCGGATAATAGTACCAGGTGCAATTGTAAGTGTCGCGTTATTTTTAACGTAAACTTTGTTCATGAGTTTGACAACACCACTCCATGTTGTGTTGGTAGTGATGTCAGCAGAAACTGTAGTAACTGTTGTTGGATAAACAGTTGTTTCTGGATCGAAGTTAGACCAGCCAGATATCCAGTCGGTGGCAGGTGTGTTGTCGGTTACTGGAAAAGCACCACGGTAGGTGGTAGGTGTCCAGAAGGCATCCTGAGCCATGGCAAAAGAGCCAAGGCAAAGGGCAGTCAAGAGGGTGTAAATTTTTTTCATCTTTTTTAAATTTTAACTGATACAAAGTTCTCGCGTATTCAGTCGGGTCAAGTTACAGTGCCCTTAAGTTTGCTTTAAATGTGTGTTAAGGAAATAGAACAATTCCTTAACATTGACGCTTTAGAACTTGTATTTGAAGTTGAGGGTGATGGTTTGTCCAAATGTGATTTCTTGCCATGCGCTGTCTACACCTTTATCGTAGCGCTTGTTTTTGTTGATGTCTTGGAAGAACACTAAATCTTGTGCTAATAAATCAGCACAGTTCAATTTGAGTTCGTATTTGTCTTTCCAAGTTTTGCCTATCTGGAAGTCAAGTACATGACGGCCATTTTCCCATACACTTGGTTCTTGGGTATTGCCTGCAATGGCGATACGTTGACCAACATAGTTATAAGAGAAATTGACAACGAGGTCTTTCTGGCTCTCATAAAATAGGCCTACATTGAGAATATAAGGAGATTGTCCTTGAAGAGGTCTTGTAGAACCTGGATATTCTTCTAAGCCAGCAAAGGCACTGAGGTCGGCTTCGGAACGGATCAATGAAGCGTTTGTATAGAATGTTGTTCTTGAGAAAACAGAGTTAGAATCTGTGCGGTTTAACCAACCTAAATTCATGCGGTATTCGAGTTCGGCACCGTAGCTTTTGGCTTTGTCAATATTGTCAAAGTAGAGTTCTGGTTGGCCAGAGGTTCCGGTGCGCAAAAGTAATTCAATCGGATCGTCGAAGGATTTGTAAAAACCTGAAACACTGATAACTTGACCTTTACCCGGGAAGTATTCCAAACGCGTATCGTAGTTATTGATGGTAGCACGCTGTAAGTTCGGGTTTCCAGATGCCAAGTTGTCGTTCAAGAAGTTGTAAAAGGTAAAAGGTGCCAATTCGCGAAACTCTGGACGGCTTACCGTACGCGCTGCACTTGCTCTCCATTGAAAACGTTCCGTAATCTTATAAGTGAGGTTGATAGAAGGCAATAAATCAAGGACGGTTGTATCTAGGTATTGATCTTCATTAGAACCAAATTCTACGTAATGGAATTTTTGTTGGTAAGATTCAGCACGAACACCAGCAACTACGCGAAGCTTTGTAAATAAACGCATATCAACCATGCCATAAAGTCCGTGTAATAAGGACGATGCATCGTAACTGTCGTCAACGTTAGTACCTTCCTCTAGTTTAAAACCACCTTGCCCATCGGCCATCAGGCCCAAGTTTTCTGCTGCAAAAATTTGGTCTTCTGGCAACAACAATAGGTTTGAATTAAAAGAAGATGACCCTAATGGATCAAATTTAGAGAAGCCAAGGTTTCGGGCTGCAAAGTCGCGACCTCTGTATTGGTGAAGGCCACCGAATTTGAAGAGGTTTTTGGAGTCGTCGCCACCAAATTGCTTGCTGAAATCGTAGCGAGCACTTGCAATATTTTCCGTCATGGTAGACCAAAACATGTTTCCTGCACCGAGTGTAGAGATATCATTGTTTTGAACAACGGCAAAATACGGCAAGGTAGTATCTACTTGTTGGTAGACCATACGACGCAAGAATGGAATGTCTCTGGCGACATGGCTATAACCTGCTGTCCAGTTGAATTTCCAGTCGTCTTTCCAGTTGTGTTTACCCAAAAGTTGAGTGGTGAGCAAATTATTTTGTGTATACCAAATGTTGGTGGAGCGTTCGTTATAAACAGATTCGATATCCATGTCGCGCTTCCCTTGACGCGTATTCACTTTGTCGTCGGAAGATACCGAATAAAGCGTTTTGAGCTGAATTTCAGTGCGCTTGCCTAAATCTAATTTGATATTGAACAAACCTGTATTTAGTATGGATTTGGTATAAGCGGAATCTTTCAATTCATTTTTTGTAATCACACCTAAAGCTTGTTCTTCAAATTCGCGTCGCGTGACTAAACTGAAGTTATTTGTGTTGCTATAAGAATAGGCAAAAACATAAGACAAGCTTCTTTTGTCTGTTAACTTCACTTTGTTGCCAATGCTATATTGTAAACTTCCGTTTGGAAGTGCTGCACCTCTGCTCGTGGACCAATTTGAAGGAATGAGTTTAGCGTAGTCTGCTTTTTGTTGCGAAGTGAGCGCATTGAATTCTGCCGTACTTGGCAAACCATCGGGAATTGCTCTTGCGTTGCTGCCAAAACCTAGGATGTCTGTGGAGCCGCCGTTGTAGGTCTTGAAGTCTTTGAGTGTGCTAATGGTGTTGAATCCGGTACCAATTTGGATATTTTGAAATTTTTCGCCTCGTGGCTCCACCGTTTTGATGTCGATGACACCACCTGCAAATTCACCTGGCAATTCTGGCGTAGCACTTTTCATGATGAAAAGATTTTCGAGCATGTTGGATGGAAAGATGTCGAAAGAGAAGGCCTTGCGGTCGCTTTCTGTACTAGGTAGTGGTGCGCCATTGATGAGGGCAAAGTTGTAGCGGTCAGATAGTCCGCGAACCACCACAAATTTGTTGTCTTGCACACTAGCGCCGCTGACGCGTTTAAAAATCTGAGAAACACGTGAGTCTGGTGTTTTGACAAACGTATTTTTATTGATGCCATCTACAACACCTGCTTGGTTGATCTGCATTTTGGTGATTTCCATATCACCTTTATTTTTATCAGTCTTGCGTTCAATACGGATATCTCCTGTAGTTTGTGATTTGGCTTTGAGTTTGGCTTGGGTTGTGCTCACCTGTCCTTCAGTTACGGTAATATTGTCACTTTTGAAGGTTTCAAAACCAGGCGCCTTTATTTCGTAGGTGTAAGTGCCCGCGGGAAGGCTAGTGAACAAAAAGCTTCCTTTTTCGAAATCGACTTCAGCCTTGTTTGGCGTCGATAAGCGAACTGTAAACTCTTTGATAATTTTGTTGTCGTCGTCTAGGACAGTTCCTGAGATCGTGCCCGTTTGAGCCAAAACTTGGTTGGTAAAAAGACCAATCGTTAAAATTTGAAATGCAAGGGTAAAATACTTCATTTGTTATCTTTAAAAAGTAATGCAAAGGTCAAGTTGTATCTTCACGATTACATTAATCAAAGATTAATAAAGCATTAATAAGCCGCGTCTTTTTGTTAACATTCGCATAACATAGAAAGGGAGGCCATTTGACCTCCCTTTCCTTATTAAATGCTTGTTAGTTTTATTCTAAAATAATTTTCATTTCTACGCGGCGGTTCTTTTGTCGTCCTTCCGGCGTGTCGTTTGGTGCAATTGGTTTGGTTTCACCATAGAAAAGGGTAAGGAGGCGCGCTTCTTCTACACCTTGGCTCATTAGATAAGCTTTGAGTGCTTCGGCACGTTTTTTAGAAAGAACCAAATTGATGTTGTCGTCTCCGACATTATCTGTATGGCCTGTGATTTCTAGTTTCCAAGTGGTTTTCTTTTTGAGAACCTCTGCCAATTCATTGAGTGATGGTTTAGAACTTTCAAAGATGACGTCTTTTGCGGATTCAAACTCGAGGTTGTCAAAGGCCGTTTTGAGTACTTCGATAACTGCTTGCTCAATAACTGGGCAACCTTTGTTGGTTTTTGGCCCAGGTGTGTTCGGGCAGTCGTCGTCTTTGTCGAGCAAGCCGTCGTTGTCTGAATCTTTGTAAGGGCAACCTTTATTGGCTTTAGGACCGGCAAGTTTAGGACAGTCGTCGTCTTTGTCGAGTAAGCCATCGCCATCGCTGTCTGGCCAAGGGCAACCCTGATTTTCTTTCGGGCCGGCCACTTCAGGGCAGTTGTCTACATAATCGAATAAGCCATCTGCATCTTTGTCTGGGCAACCTTGGTTTTCTTTTGGACCCGCGTTGTCTGGGCAAACATCTTCGGCATCGGTAACGCCATCGGCATCTTTATCAGGGCAGCCTTTGAGTGCGAGAACTCCAGCTACAGTTGGGCAAGCGTCTTCGCTGTCAATGATTTTGTCGCCGTCGGTGTCCGGACAACCTTTAAATTCTTTAAGGCCGGCAACGGTTGGGCAAGCGTCTTCGCTGTCGATGATTTTATCGCCGTCGGTGTCCGGGCAACCTCTGAATTCTTTGAGGCCAGCGACAGTAACACATGCATCTTCTGAGTCGGGAATGCCATCGCCGTCGGTGTCCGGGCAACCTAAGAAGGCCCATACACCCGGTGCATTTTTGCATTCGTCCATTTTGTCAGAAACTTTATCCTTGTCTTTATCTTTGACACGGTGGTAAAGAATAGGTAAGCGTGTGCCGACATAGAAGTCTACACCACTAATTTGGTTTTGTGCACGGATCAGGTTGAGGTCATTGAGACCTAGGATTACTGGGCCAATGCGCGTCGCTAAGCCGCCGCGTAGGCCGCTGTATTTGTTGTAGGCAATTGGCACGTAAAGTCCAAAATAAGGACTGTCAAAACTCGGGGTAAAAGAAAGTTGTGTTGCCACATTTACTTTGGTATCCTTCTTTTTGGGGATCATGTTCACCATTGCGGTGGCGTTTACATAAAAATAACTCCAAATGTGGTAGTCGAGTTGTGCGCTGAGTGCTGTTGGGGTGCGCATGCGGTAAGTTTGAGATGGGTCTTGCAAGGCAACCCATTCGTTGTTGTTGGCGGCCGTAGATTCATTGATGAGTGAATCGATGACCATATCAAATGTTTCTAGATCGGTAGCGGATTCAAAGCGGTGGAGGTCAAATAAAGTGCTAGAATTGACCACAAAATTGCGGCTGAGTCCTCCTTTGGTAAATTTCATACCGCCCATATCTAATATAGAGACTCCAACGCGCGCTTTGTATTTATTTTCATTGCGCATCCAGAGGTCGGTTTTACCGTCCATATCGTATTTGTATTTTGCATAGTTCGGACGCCATTCGTAAACCGCACCAATATCTAAACCTAAACCTATTGACCCAGGCTTAAGGTAATCTAGACTATTACTGCTATTGATCTGGCCATTCACGCCTGCAGTGATGAAGTCGCCTACTTCTTTAGAGTATCCGTAGTCAAAAGTACCGGCCAAATATTGGGAGGTGTCTTCGTTGATGAGGTTGTAGCTGAAGTCTTGGGTATGGACATAAGCACTGGCAAAGCCCAATAATATTTTAGGACTGACACCAACTTTTAAAAAGTGCTCTTTGTTGTCGATGAGTACTTGGCTATAATTAAAGCCGATTTCGCTCCAGGTAAGGTGGTTCACGTTGACGAGCTCCTCATTGAGTTGCACGTTCCAAAGTGCTGGATATTCAAGGCCTTCCTCTGACAATACAGCCAATTTTGGATCCATGTTGTCCACATTGGTAATGGAACGCAGATTGGCATACAATCCAAGTGAACGCTTTTCACCGATATGAAAGGCCAAATTAAAGAGATCGAGTCTGAAATTGATATTTGCACCTAATACACCTTGGGTAGATGGATCGTAATTGTGTACAATCAAGCGGTCGATAAAAGTAGAGGAAGGGTAAGCCCAAGAATCAAGTATAGCTGTATCTGTTAGAGACTTAAACCACCAGTTTCCTTCGCCTCCTTGTGCTGCACGCATGGCGTCGGCATTAAAAGAGCCAAAGTTTTGATAGGTAAATAAGTTCAGCGCAGGGAGCGCAAGATCCATTTTGTAACGACCGTCGACAAATGAGGCAGGGTTGACTAAATTGCCTAACGCACCGGCGTAATTGCCAGAACTCACGCCTAGGTAGGCTTGTGCATTTACTTGTAGTGCACTAATTGTCAGAAGGATAGACCAGGTTAATTTTTTCATTGTTTGGTATATTGGATGATGTAGGTTCCTAAAAATGTGGTGACCGAATACGCGTTGTTGCCAAATGCACTTAGTTGTACTTCTTGTTCACCATGGCGCTTTTCAGCATCTAAGTTACGTCCTAAGTCGTCGAGTAAGTAGATTTGGTTGCCTACTGCGTCGATAATTCCTAAAATTGCTTTTTTGTTCGGGCCATAAAAACTTGTGAATTGGGTCAGTTCAATTGCGTCAAGTGATTTTTCCCATACCCGCTTGCCTTTTGTATCAAATGCATAAAGCGCTTTATTGCGTTTGAAAACAAGTATTTGGTTTGAAGCTTGCATATAAGAGCCGACACATTCAACGTTAGAAGGTACTGCAAATTGTTTTTGCCCATCTAGGGACAGCACGGTGGCTGTTGTTTTGAGGACTTGAACCGCAAATGCAGCAGTTGTGTTGCCGACCAAAACGTAGGTGGAGTCTGCATTTTGCTTGATAGCTACCTTTCTTTTATTTAGATCGATGATATTGTGTTGTTTGTCCGTTAAAATACTGACGTATGCTTTGCCATTTTGTTTGAAGCCATGCAGCGCGCGCACTTTTCCTGCCACGCCAAATTGTTTGATGACGCCACCGCTTTCATTGACTAACTGCACTGCTGATCCGCCATTGGAACAGATGAATTCTTTTTTACCCTTGTTTTCGAGTACTTGTATGCGCGAGCCCGCTTCGTGCGTGAGGCGATAAACGAGTTTCCCTGTTTTGTCGTAAAGTTGTGCTTCGTGTTCAAATTGAACGCAAACAAATTGAGCAAATGCCGCAATTTGGTAAAGGTCTACGACTTCTTGCGTAAGCGCTTTTTCCCATTTGCGCAGCCCATTGATATAACCCACGAGTTGGTGGTTTTCATTGTAAGTAATAAGGTTCCCTCGTTCGGCAAAAGCGGCAAAGCGCAAGACCCTAAATCCTGGGTTCATGACAAAGTAGTCGCGGATTTCTTCTTGATTTTGTTGTGTTTGAGCGGCCAATTTTTGGTAACTCGTTTCTACGATTTGCTTGCCGAGTAGGGTAACTGTTTTCTTTTGATTTTGGTCAACCCAACGCGCGCTAACCTTGCGCGGCATATTGGCGTAAAAGCGTTCGGCTTTATTTTCGTTCTGCGCAAGGGTTTGCCCAAGGCTCGCCGCAGCAAGAGCTTGGTCTAGCAATGATTTATCTGGGCTTGCAAAGCCAAATTGACCAAACACCCCGACATGCCAAGTTTGATGGTTTGCGTTTATTATTTTAGAAAAATGTAGCTTTTCAAACGCAGCACTTTCGGTATTGAGTTCCTCTTTTCTGAAAAATTCATTGAGGGTTTGGATGGGGTGCGCGTTGTCTTCAAAGTCAAAAATGATTAGGCTTGAGCTGTCTTTTTTCAGGTGGACAAACCCCTGCTGAATACACTTGAACCAAGGGGAGTTTTTAAAATTTGGGTCGAGTTGCAGGGCATAACTTTTCTCGTAAAAGTAATATTGTCTAAAAAAATCAGGCGTCACAGCAGAAAACAAAGCCTGATCGTCTACTTTGCGCAATGAAGTATTGGGGTTTTTATATTTGATATAACGGTAAAGACCTTCTTTTTTAAGATAGGTTTCCGTCAGGCGGGGCTGTTGATCTTTTGCCCATTTGAACCAAGCATAGCTCGCCTTGCTGCTCATCCGAATATTTATTGGTGCGGGTTTTGGCAAGTCTTTTTCATAGATAAGCAACTGATTGCGGTTGTACTGCCCGTGTAATTTGCCGAATTCAAATGTTTTCAACTTCCCCATTTTCAATGGAAAGAGTCCATTTTTAAAGAGTTGCGCAACTTCTTTTTGAGTCCAATTTCCTTTTTTCTCGAGAAGCATTTTAGTTGTTTTGGCACTAAAAAAGAAGGTGATAGGTTCTTGGCTGCGTTTCAGAATTGAGAAATAAAGACTTTGGTTGAGCTCAGTGGTGACCATGCGCTCGGTTTCCCAATCGAGTGCTTGCGGATCTTGAATAACATATACAACTTGGTCTTTTCGATTGAAGTAGTTCCTGAAATCAACAAGATTTTCATTGGAAAGTAAATCGTAAGAACTGAAAACAACCCAGCTAAATGCTAAAAGGCCGATTACAAACAAGACAAGACGTTGACGCATTTCTTTTTTTTCAAAGTTAAGACTTGTCTGAGCGCTTTAAGACCTTCGTTTTGAATCTAATCAACAGCTTGTTGTGTACACGACCATGATTCAATTATGGTTTGAAGAGGTCGAGTTGATTTTCTTTTGGCAATAATTGGAAGGTCAGGCGATGATAGGGGCTTGGTCCGAAAGCAGCAATGGCCTTGCGATGGGCTTGGGTAGGGTAGCCCTGATTGCGCTCCCAAGCATATGCTGGGTATTGTCGGTGCAGTTCTGACATCAGTTGATCTCTTTCTGTTTTGGCTAAAATACTCGCCGCTGCAATGCTTGAAAAGCGCGCGTCTCCTTTGATCATGCAGGCGTGTGGTAGGGTTTGATACGGTTTGAAGCGGTTGCCGTCGACCAGAATAAATTGAGGTTGAATTGGCATTTGTGCCAGCGCTCTATGCATGGCCAAAATACTTGCATTCAGAATATTGATTTGATCAATTTCTTTGTGGTCTACGATGCCGATTCCGTAGCTCAGTGCCTTTTCTAGAATTTCTTCTCTCAATTGATTTCTTTTTTTCAAGCTCAATTGCTTTGAATCATTTAGTGCAGCGATTGGATTTTTTGGATCGAGTATAACCGCAGCGGCCACCACGGGGCCAGCAAGACAACCGCGTCCAGCTTCATCGCAGCCTGCTTCAGGCCACAATTCCTGATGTTGTAAGATTAAAGATACCACAGTACCAAATTATTGAAATATTTTGTAGTTTTATGCTAACTAAATTTGTAACTATGAAAAAGGTGACTCTTCTTGTTTTAGCGCTCGGTCTTAACCTGCTAGTTTTTGGACAAAAAACCCTCAGTGCAAGCGCTGCTAACAAAGCTGAACTTCAAGGCGGTATCGCAACTGGCCATATCGCACTTACGCTTCCTGCAGAAGTAACAGAAGAAAATGTCGTGATGTATGCCAAATACTACACCAATATGTTCACCGTAGCATTTGATGCAAAGTCTCATGTTGCTACTTTTCACATGGTTTCAAACGACGCGAATTCACGACGCGTTATTTTGCGTTTTTTAGGTGCCAATCAAATTGCCAATGTACAAGTAGACAACCGTACTTACGACCTCGGTACTTTCTTTGACACCTTTTTACAATAATATCCAGCTCAGTTTCTACTGATTTTCAACATGAAAAAAATACTTTTCCCGCTATCTTTAGCTGCTTTGCTTGTTACGAGCTGTAACTCTTCTAAAATTGCCTACAAACATTACGGCCCGGTAGATGTAGATAGCACACAAGCGGTTTCTCTCGATCAAATGTTGCTCACCTTTAAAGCGCAACCTCAAAACGACACCTTTACTTTTTCTGCTCCGCTCATCGGTGTTTGTCAGAGTGCTGGTTGTTGGGTAAAGGTTCAGCCAAGCAACGGCGACATGATCCGCGTGCGCTTCAAAGATCACTTCCTGATTCCACCCGTTACTGAAATCAATTCTGTCGCGTATTTTCATGGCAGGGCTTATTTTGACACCATTTCAGTTGAGCTTCAAAAACATTTCTTAGAAGATGCTAAAGCGCCTCAGGCCGATATCGACCGCATTACGGCACCAAAAATCGAATTGAATTTTGAAGCTGATGGCGTGTGGGTTAAGAAGTCTTCTTCAAAACCAAAAAGGTAAGCACCCCTGACGCTAGCAAAATAGCAATGCTGAGCCACCAAAACCTTTGTGGCATTAAAAACAATGCAACCATATTTACTGGAATCAATAGAATGGCCAAGAGGTGAAACTTGCCTTGATTGCTATTTTCTGAAATCATAAACGCCTCCTGGTGTAAAACAAAGGTGCAGTGGTATGTCTGCCTCATGGAGGTCAGAGATGGACACAAACTCGTCAAAAAGATGCAAACCGATAAATAGACATTCTGGCTTGCATTGCTTGAGTAAACGGTCGTAGAAGCCTTTTCCGTAGCCTACGCGTTGCCCAGCTGAGTTGACAGCGAGTAGGGGAACAAAAACGTAATCTAATTTGCTGGCTAAGATGGTACGGCCGTGTTTCGGCTCTGGTATGCCAAATGAACTTATCTCCAATTGACTCGGATGCTCGTAGTGATAGAGCGTGAGGCTGTGGTCTGAGAAATTGGCTTTAGATAAAATGGGATACCCCCCTTTTAGTAGGATGTCTTCTAATATGCCGTAAGTGGAAATCTCTTTCTGTTGCTCGATGGGTAAAAAGATGCTCACGAATTTAGAAGAGAAGCTAAAATAATCCAGCACAAACCCTTGGATTTGTGCTGAGATTTTTGTGAGATCGTAAGGGCTTAGCTGAGCTCGCTTGGCTTTGTAAAGCTGGCGAATTTCGGCTTTAGTCATTTTATAGTCGAACGCCGAGTTGAGAAAGCATGCGGTTGTCTACAACAGCTGCTTTTTTGCGTAAACCACCCATTGCTTGACCTTCTACTTGACCCGCCAAACCTTGAGCTAATTGGTCTTTTTCAGCTTGGAAATTTGTCGTTGCTGGCGCTTTAGTACTCGATTTGATTTGAATCACGTAAACTCCGGTTTCACCTTTCAATGGAAGTGTACGTTGACCTTTTTTGAGCGCTCCAGAGAAGAGATTACCGATGATGGTAGGCTCATAACCTGCGTTTGAGATTTGTGGATTTCCAAAGGTAACTTCTGCGTCGATAACAGGTGTATTGAAGCGTTTTGACGCTGCTTGTAAAGATTTGCCAGCCATTTGATTCATGAAGCGTTTTGCTTTTTTCTCTTGGATGATTTCTCTTTCCATTTGTGCACGAACGTTTTCAAAGAGCGGTTCTCCTTCCGGACGAATTGCGCTAATCATGGCGATAACGTATTTTTCTTTGTCGCGAATTGGTGACATGGTCATAGTGCCGACAGTTGCGTCTTCAGCATAAGCCATTTCTAGTACGCGGTCGCGGGCCATTGTGGTAACAAAACCAAATACTTTTGGAGCTTTGTCTTCAATTTGAATAACGCGTGGAGCGTAGTTGGCACGTGTAACAATAGTATCAAATAGTGTAGACTTTTTGAATGGGTCTTCTTCTTTGGAAATTTTGCGATCGAGTTTCAATAAGATACCATTTACTTCGCTTTCCATGTTAGCAACGGTTTCGTCAGAAGGTTTGAAGGTAACAGTTACAGAGGCAAGAAGCGGGAATTTACTAGCAGAGCGCTCAAGTACTTCGATGATGTGAAAACCGAAATCTGTTTTTACTACGCCAACTTTTCCGATAGGCGCAGTAGCACAATAGCCACCGAATTCTTTCACCATGTCGCCCTCTAGGAAGTCTTCGTAAACACCACCTTTGTCTTTGGATCCTGGATCATCTGAATATTTTTTAACCATGGCGTCCCAGTTGGTTTTGTTCAAAACTTTGGCGATGCTGTCTGCTGTTTTCTTTTTGGCAGCAATGATTTTTTCGTCTTTTGAACTATTCGTAGAAATAAGGATGTGACGTGCTTTGAGGCTTGCAGGCGTAAAACCAATCACTTTAGACAAAACCATTTTCTCTTTAGAAACATATGGACCAACTAATTGACCCAAAGCAGCTGTTTTAAAGATAGTGTCGAGGCTCATTGGGTAAGTTTGGTAGCGGTCTGCTTTTGGATGACCTTCTGGCACTGAGGTAGCGCGTTTGTCGCTAAAGTAGACAGGTGTTTCACTGTTTTTGGCAACAAAAGTGGAGTCGTTGGTGCTTGCAGAAAAACCTGCGCGAAGGGTGTTCATTTTGGTTGTAAATACAGTAGAATCGGCTTTTGAAGGACGGATATTTACATCAAACATTTTGATATCGCGGCTGGCGTTGCGCACTAAGTATTTTTTGTCGCCTTTGTGCTCGTCAAAGTAGCTTTTCAATTCAGCTTCAGATACTTTGATGTCTGCATCGGAGATTTCAGAGTAACGACGCACAACAAAAGAAATGGTTTTCTTTTCGTTGTTGGCGTAGTATTGGTCTTCGGCTTCTAGGTTGGTTACGTAAACACCTTGTTTGAGCAAGCCAAAGTATTTTTCTGTTTTGCGACGGTCGGTATGGTAAGCTTTGAAACCGTTCCATTGATCTACGGCTTGTGCTTCTTTAGATTTTTTGAGGTTATCCAAGGTAGCTTTCAGTTTGACGCGCCCATTTTCAATGGATTGTGGCGTTTGGATCCCGGTGAGAGAATCTGTAAAAAACTGGCTGAGGTCTTGAATGACACTGAAGCCGTCTTTTGCATACCAGTAAGATTCGAGTTCGCGGTCAGTTACAGCGATTCCGAGTTTTTCGTATTCCAAACTAAGAATAGTGGAGTCTACTAAGAAGTTCCAAGCTTTGTCGCTGGCAGCTTCCATGTCGGTCTCTGTGAATTCTTTGTTGTTTTGAGCGGCTTGATTGCGCTCTTGCTCTTGAAATTTAGCACTCGCAATGCTGTAGGTTGCGGGGTCTGCTTTTTCTCCGAAAACGAGACCGATGCCGTACTCACCCTCACCTATACCAAATAAACTTTGGTAATCATTAAGAATGAAAGCCAACAAGGCGATACCAATCATTGCTACGAGTAAGCCAGATTTTGCGCGAATTTTACCAATTAATGCCATTTGTGTTCGATTTTAAGATTGCGAATATAGGAAGATTTGAGCAGAGCCCCAAGTATTTGGGCACAAAAAAGGAGGTCTAACGACCTCCTCCTTTAACGTTGGTATTTTCATTGGTTTTCTGAGGCTTTGGAGCGGGCTCAGTAGTTGTTGGTTTTGGCGCTACAGGCTTTGGTGTTGTTGGTGCCGGAGTTGTTGTTGGTTTTGGCGCTACAGGCTTCGGTGTTGTTGGCGCTGGTTTTAAGGCATCTTGTCTTCCTTCAGATTGTTTGTTACCATTCGGGTTGGTCATGATGCCT
>CANHBA010000039.1 GCA_947458985.1 Flavobacteriales bacterium | reverse complement strand
CTCTTTTTGATTTCTTTTTTTTCGGGGAGTTTGGTTTTAAAGATGGATATCTTGGCAGCAATAGCTAATGGTATGGCTAGCGTTACAACGGCAGGTAAAAAAATATGTTCAATGAGTTTGATAGAACTCACCTTACCCGCTATCCAGAGCATGGTGGTGGTGACATCTCCAATGGGCGACCACGCACCGCCGGCATTGGCAGCTATAATTACAAACCCGGCCATCCACATGCGGAGTTCTTTTTCTGGGACCATTTTGCGTAAAATGGAAATCAGGACAATTGTGGCGGTAAGGTTGTCAATGATGGCAGATAAAACAAAAGCAAGAACGGAAACAACAATTAAGAGTTGGTAAGCCGTTTTGACTTTGATCAAAGCTTGCACACTTTTAAAACCGTCGAAGTAGTCGATGATTTCTACAATGGCCATAGCGCCCATCAGAAAGATGAGGATTTCAGTGGTTTTGCCAAAATGATGCAGCAAGTGCTCACCTAATTCATGGTGGTCTTGTGCATTGAAGGCTATGAGCGCCCAGGATAGCGTCATCATGAGCAGCGCCGGAATGAGCTTGTCTATTTTAAGCGCGTGTTCGAAGCTGATAGCGGTATAGCCTAAGATAAAGATGAGTACCAGCGTGAGCTCCATGGTTGCTTAATTAGACGAGTTGCTTGAGCGCAATTTCAAAGGCTGTTTTGGCAATGCCTCTTGTTGTGGCGTTCACCTTATAGGTATCGAGCAACGCTTTACGAATTGTTTGACTGGCGTCTTCAAAAATAAGAGCGTCGTCTAGGGTAGGGAGGTCGGAGCTCATGAGGTAGGCAAATACACGCGCCATGCCGCAGTTGGCAATGAAGTCTGGGATAAGTGCTAAAGATGCGTCTGCTTTTTCGGCAATGGGGCCAAAGAAGATTTCTTGGTCGGCAAATGGCACGTTGGCACCAGATGAAATGACACTAACGCCTGCCGCTAAAAGTTGCTCTAGTTGATTTTCGGTAATCATGCGGCTGCCTGCGCAAGGAATGAAGATGTCGGCAGGAGTAGACCAAAATGCAGCATTGATGTCGTCGTAGCTCATTAAATTGGGCGCGTTGAGTTCGTTGCCATTTTTAGCAATGAAGAGCTCTAATATTTGCTCGAAACTGAAACCTTCTGTTTGGATGAGGCCGCCTACGCGGTCAATGATACCAACAATTTTGGCGCCTTGTTGAGCGAGGTAGTAGGCTGCTGCTGAACCTACATTGCCCCAGCCTTGTACCAAAACGCGTTTGCCTGCTAATTCGCCACCCCAGATGTCGTAATAGTGGGCAATAGAAGCAGCCACACCATAGCCGGTGATCATGTCTGCAACGAGGTAGTTGTTGCTGATTTTTGGACTGTAAATATCGTTGTCTAAAACTTTAGAAACGCCGCGTTGTAACTGGCCAATGCGGTTGATTTTTTGAGAATCGTTGGGTTTGAAGTGCCCGTTAAAGACGCCTTCTTGTGGGTGCCAAACGCCGAATTCTTCGGTCATGGGGATGACTTCATGGATTTCGTCGACGTTGAGGTCGCCGCCCGTGCCATAATAGGTTTTGAGCAGCGGCGATACAGCTGCAAACCATCTTTTGAGCACTTCTTTTTTGCGAGGGTCTTTGGGGTCAAAGTTGATACCTGATTTGGCGCCGCCGATGGCAGGCCCAGCAACTGTAAACTTAACTTCCATGGTTTTGGCCAAGGATTCTACCTCTCTTTTGTCGAGCCCAACGCGCATTCTTGTACCTCCGCCGGCAGCCCCTCCTCTTAAAGAGTTGATGACGACCCAACCTTCTGCGTCAGTTTGGGAATCTTTCCATTCAAAAACGATTTCGGGTCTTTTATTTTCAAATTTGGAGAGGAGTTCTTTCATGTGGAATGTCAATTTTGTTAGCGGTACAAAAATACCAATTTTGAGCGGGTTTGACCTTCTTTTTTAACCAAGACTTGCTTGAAAATCATGTAAAACACCTGTTCTGAGCGCTGTTTTTGCACCCGTAACAGTGCTAAGTGTAGTGGTTTCGTTTCTTAGAAAGCGCGCACCCAGAAAAGCAAAAATGAGGGCTTCTTTGTAATTGATGATATTCGCATCAGGGATGATCAGTTTCCCTTTATAATTAGCTGAAAGCAGTTCGATGAAGTAGTTGTTAAAGGCACCTCCGCCGGTAATGTAAACGCTTTGTAAATCTAAATGCTCAAATGCACGAATGCAAAGTGTTTTTAAGATTTCCAAATGAGTTCTGAGTTTGTCTGGAATACTGGTATTTTCAAAACAGGGCATGTAGGTGCTTTCCAGCCATTCTGTACCCAACGACTTAGGTCCATTTTGACTAAAGAATTCCAGTGAAAGTATTTTGGAAAAAACTTCTTCGTTTATTTTTCCTTCTCGAGCGAGTTCTCCATCGGCGTCGTAGGCCTTACCCAGCTGCTGCATCCACTGATTCATAGGTAAATTGGCGGGCGCGATGTCGTAAGCTATTGAATTGGTGTTTTGTTGTGTGGAAATGTTTGCAAAACCACCTAGATTGAGAAAACCATCGGCAAACGGGGCAAACAAAAGCGCATCGCCTAACGGAACTAATGGTGCTCCTTGCCCGCCTGCACTGACGTCGAGCTGCCTGAATTGATTGATTACCGGGATTTTTGTCAGGTAGTTTAGAGTGCTGCCGCAACCAATTTGGGTAGTAAAGCCTTTGTTTGGCTGATGAAAAATCGTTTGGCCGTGCGAGGCAATTGCTGTAATTTCTGTTTGCTTGATGTTGTTTTCCGCGATGAATTGCGCAATACAGTCGGCATAAAAATGAGCTAATTCTTGATCGAGTTCAAAAACAGCCATTGCGCTCAATGAAAAGACATTGGATAGCTTTTCAAATATAGGTTTGGGTAAAGCGTAAGTTTTACAGTTAATTAGCTGAAAATCAATATAATGTTCTGATGAAAAATCGAAAGCTACATGTGCAATATCTAGACCGTCAAGAGAGGTTCCGGACATGAGGCCCAATAACTGCAGATTATTGTATGATTTTGCTTTCAAGAGTATAGGAATTCGTTTATTTTTGTCAAAATTAAAATAAATCAGTTAACATGAATTTTGAACTCACTGAAGAGCACCTCGCCGTCAAAGAAGCCGCCCGAGATTTCGCACAAAATATCTTAAAACCTGGCGTTATCGAGCGCGACAACCAACAGAAGTTTCCAGTAGAAGAAATGAAACAACTTGGTGAGCTTGGTTTCTTAGGCATGATGGTCGATCCAAAATACGGAGGCAGCGGAATGGATACCCTTTCTTATGTTTTAGCAATGGAAGAAATCTCTAAGATAGACGCTTCTGCTTCAGTGTGTATGTCTGTTAACAATTCACTCGTTTGTTGGGGTCTAGAAACTTTCGGTTCCGAAGAACAAAAACAAAAATACCTCGTTCCGCTTGCAAAAGGCGAAAAAATTGGTGCATTCTGCTTATCTGAGCCAGAAGCAGGTTCTGATGCCACCTCACAGCGCACCACTGCCATCGACATGGGCGACTACTACCTTTTGAACGGTACCAAAAACTGGATCACCAATGGTTCTTCAGCTTCTATTTACCTCGTTATTGCCCAAACCAACACAGAACTCGGTCATAAAGGCATCAATGCACTTATCGTTGAGCGCGGAATGGAAGGTTTTGTTGTAGGCGCTAAAGAAGACAAAATGGGTATCCGCGGCAGCGACACCCACACTTTGTTGTTCAACGATGTAAAGGTTCCGAAAGAAAACCGCATTGGTGAAGACGGCTTCGGTTTTAAGTTTGCCATGAAAACACTTTCTGGAGGGCGCATCGGTATTGCAGCACAAGCCTTAGGTATTGCCGCTGGTGGCCTTGAATTGGCACTCGCTTATTCCAAAGAACGTTCTGCTTTCGGTAAAGAAATTTACAAGCACCAAGCCATCGCCTTCAAATTAGCCGACATGGCTACCGAAATTGAAGCAGCACGCTTGTTGGTTTACAAAGCAGCTCAAGACAAAGACGCTGGTCGCAACTACGACCAATCTGGCGCAATGGCTAAACTCTACGCATCCAAAGTAGCAATGGAACAAACAGTCGAGGCTGTTCAAATTCATGGTGGCTATGGTTTTGTAAAAGAATACCATGTGGAACGCCTCATGCGCGATGCAAAAATTACCCAGATTTACGAAGGCACTTCAGAAGTGCAAAAAATCGTTATTTCAAGAGGAATTCTCAACGCTTAAATTGTAGCTTATGCTCGCTCCTTTTAACCTACAGCAATGGATCGATGACAATCGTGATTTGCTCAAGCCACCTGTGTCCAACAAAAATTTGTACAAAGAGGCTGGTGATTTCATCGTTATGGTAGTAGCGGGGCCAAATGCACGCAAAGACTACCATTTCAATGAAAGCGAGGAGTTATTCTACCAACTAGAAGGCGACATCAATGTGCGCATTCAGCACGAAGGTCAGGCTAAAGACATCATCGTCAAACAAGGCGAAATGTTTTTATTGCCGGCCAACACACCGCATTCACCAGCAAGAGGAGCCAACACGATTGGGTTGGTCATTGAACGCGTGCGAAAAGGCACTAATCTTCAAGATGGCCTCATGTGGTTTTGCGAACAATGCAATCACCACCTCCATACCTATCGCTTCCCGTTGGAGAACATCGAAAAAGATTTCTTACCACGTTTCAAAGAATTTTATGGGTCAGAAGACCTCCGCACCTGCAAAGCATGCGGCCATATAATGGAAGTGGATCCTAATTTTGTTTAGGATCCACTTCTTTTTTTCTAAAAATCTTATGTTTTACAGGCGGCTGCCTTAACTTCAGTAGTTTACTGCTGAATGAAGGTCATGCGGTGTTGGTCACCAGTCTGGAAGATTTCTTCCTCAAGAACCAAACGCTTGTTGCGCAGTTCTTTAATGCTGTATTCGTGAATAGGATCTACGGTTGTGGTGTCGGCGTAAAAGAAAACTGTTGTTTCGTCTTCTCCGAAAGCCCAAGTGCCGTGGCTGTAGGTGCCTTGAATTTGACCTAACTCATTGGTGTAATTTGAGATAGAATAGGTCCCGTCTTTGTCAATGCTCATTTTGGTTGTGATGCTCGCATCAAACACATCATTTCCATTCATGATGTAATTAGAAAGCTTCCAATCATTACACAAACGCGCTTTTCTTGTATGTATTGAAAAGGACGGTCCTTCGCTGTATTTTGAACAACCTACAAGGCCTAGTGTCAATAAAGAAAGTGAAAAGAGAACAGACTTCATTTTTTGTTTTTTTTCAAATGTACTACTTTTTGCGCAATAAAAAAGCCGCAACGAATTGCGGCTTTAAAATGTAAGATACGAATAGGCTTACTGTGCAGTAAACGTTTGAATAATAGTTTCTGTACCATCAACTGTTTTCAATTTCAACTCTTTACCAGCCAAACGCACAATTGTTTGTGTGTCTGTACCTGTTAAACCGTCAACAGTTGTAATGAGTTGTGTTTTGTCGTCAGAAAATGCCCAGGTACCGGTATAGTCGTTGGTGTAATTGAAGCCCATGTAGCTATAAGCAATAACGGTGCTGTACTTTCCGTCTTTGGTGATTTCCATTGTTTGGGTCAGACCCGTAAGGGCATCAGCCACACCGTTTGTAGTTTGTGCAGTTAATTTCCAAGAACCAGTGAGGCGTCCTGTCTTAGAAGCAAGGGTCAAAGATGGGCCTTCTTCGTATTTGCTACAAGAAGTTAAAGTTGCCGAACCAACAGCTAAAGTGGCTAAGCCGATAAAAAATAGTTTTTTCATAATTTTCAAGTTTGAACAAATCTAAGTAAAGACTTGAACATTCGCAATATCCTGACTAATTTTGTTTCATGAAATTAGTTCTGCTTCCAACACTCCTTATTCTTTTCATTTCTTGTAGTCAAGCAAATACAAAAAATGAGCAAAACAAACCGCAAACAAAAGTTTGTAGGCTCGTAAAAGCAAACACGACACAAGAAATTGGAGTCAAGGGCATGGTTTGTCAGATGGGTTGTGGTGGTAGCATTCGCAAGGCTTTGAAAGAAACCTGTGCGGTAGAACGCGTCGAAATAACTTACATCGATTCACTAGAAGAACAGGTTATAAAAGTTCATTATGACCGTGACCAAATTGCGCCTAAGCAAATGCTTCTAGTACTTGCAGGGCTCAATGACCGCCAATTTACGGTTAGAACAGTAGGTTCTCCACAAGCGCTCAAATGAAACTTTACCACAAACAACTAGGCCAGGGTAGGCCATTTGTCATTCTTCATGGGCTTTTTGGTTCTTCTGACAACTGGCAAACGCATGCCAAAAAGCTTGCTGAATACTACCAAGTAACACTTATCGATTTACGCAATCATGGGCACTCCCCGTGGTCCGATACTTTCAGCTATGCGCTAATGGTGCAAGATCTTCATGAATTATTTATGGAGCTCCAGCTAGTCAAACCAATAGTACTTGGCCATTCCATGGGCGGTAAGCTAGCTATGCACTATGACCATACCTTTCCCGGTTTTATCGAAAAGCTTATTGTTGTAGATATGGGCGTGAAAGCCTATCCTCCTCATCATGCACATATTTTAGCTGCCATTCACGCCATTGATCTTTCAAAGCTGAGCGCCAGAAGTGAGGCCGAAGCAATTCTAAAAACATTTGTGGAGTCAGAAGGAGTGAGGCAGTTCTTATTAAAGAACCTTTATTGGGAAGAAAAAGGAAAATTAGCCTGGAGGGTGAACTTTCCGGTGTTGGAGGCCAGCATGGCTGAGATTCTCCGTGAGTTGCCCGAACAAGAATCTTTTACCCCTGTATTATTTATCCGCGGCTTGCTTTCGAATTATATCTTAGACGAGGATATCTCTATTTTAGAAAGTTATTATCCGGATTTTCAATTGGCATCTATTTCCAATGCAGGGCACTGGGTGCATGCAGAGGCGCCCGAACCATTTTTAGATGCTGTGTTGTCATACAGTTTGAGGTGAAAACCAGGATGGAGATTGGCAACAATAGGATAGCTATTTTTTTAAGCCCAAATTAGAAATCATTGAACAAAAAAAAGGGAGCCCGAGGGCTCCCTTTTTGATTTCCAAGTGGAAATGCTTATTTGCGTACCGCTAATTTCTGGCTTACAGCTGTGCCGTTAGCAGTTACGTTAACTGTGTACATTCCGCTGTTCAAAGCGCTTGTGTTGATCTCAACAGCTTGTGTGCCGTTTACACCAGACAACGTTTGTGTAGCAACGATTTTACCAGCCATGTCAATTACAGTGATGCTTGCATCAGATGTGTTTTTAACAGTGAAAGTAACAGTGGTTGCATCAGCAGCAGGGTTTGGAGCTACTTCAAGACCAAATGTGTTGTTTGCTTCTTTCATACCTAAAGCTGGATCGAAGTTCATGCGAACCATTGGCTGTGAAGTTGTATAGTACCAAGTAAGGTCTGTCATGTCGTAGTAGTAGCAAGTTTGAACTGGAGCTGGGCCAGCAGTACCAACAACGAGGTCGTTGGTTGCACCACCGTCACCGTTAGAACCAGCAACCAAAAGGTAAGCTTCGCCTGCATTCAATGGGTAGCTTCCGCCTAAGAAAGAAAGCGTTACTTCGGCATCAAGATCATTAGCAGTAAGTACATAAGGACCTGTTTCGTCAACGTATACGAAGTCACCTGTAGCTGGGTCGATAGAATACAATTTCAAGTACATTTCTGCACCTACTTCAGCAGCATTACTGATGTAGACAGATCCACCACCAATTGTTGTGTTTGCAAAGATGTCAAAGATGTTACCAACCTCGAAGCCCATACCACCGTTAAATGAACCGCTCAAAGCAGTGCCGTTGTCACGGGAATAAACATAAGGGTTAATAGCAATTGAAGCAAAGTTAGCCAAAGCGTTGTTTGTTGCATCGCCGTCGTTGTTACCCATAGTAACTGCACCAGACAAAGAAAGGGTTGCTGTAGCTGAACCAGGTGTAAATGATGCATTACAAGCAAGGGTATCGGTGTTACCAACCAATACTGGTGTTGCAGCAGAAGCACTAGAGAAAGCGCCTACTGTCGCAGTAAAGACAGCATCTTGTTGATCTTGTGCACCGATGTTTTCAACTATACCTGAGAAATCGATAGCGGTAACTTGTGAAGCTGGAACTTGGTAGTAAGCCAAACGGTCAGCCCAAAAACCAGTTGAACCCCAGTAAATACCGTTTAATTTAAGGTCGTTTGCTTCAGGTACGTATAATTCTACGTCGTCTACAGCCCAGTACCAACCCCAGTAGTCGTTGTCGTTGTAGTAGAACTGAACTTTTACTTGAGATGAACCTGCTGCAATTGAAGATACATCAATGATGGTTACTTCAGGGTTTGCAGAGTTTTGGTTTGGTGTAAAGTAGTCTACTTCGTCGGAGATTAAGAACTCTGTCCAAGTTGCACCGTTGTCACCAGATACGCGTACACCACGGGTGTCATGCCACCAACGGAAGTTGTGGTTGTATTTTAATTTCACAACGCTATGTGCTGAACAGTCAATTGAATTGACAGTTGTAGCAGTTGTAATAATTGGCGTACCATCCATGTCGCCAGTGTTGTTGGCATCAGAGTTTACAAACAAGAAACCATTTGCAGCTGTTGGTGACGCAAAAGGACTCAATACAGAAACAGGAATAGATGTTGGCGTGTTGATGATATGCCATTGCTCTGGGTTAGAACCCGTGCTTCCGATAGACCAGTTAGCAGCTGTCGAGAAGTTGTCTGACCAAATTGTGGTTGCTTTAGCCACATTAGTCGGTTTGTGAGCCGCGGTTGTTGAACCAACTTCAATTGAAGCCTTTTTTTCAAGACGCGGTGCGTTGATGCTTTTCACTTGTGCGTGAAAAGTACCGGCTGCCATTATGGCAATAAACGATACGTAAAGTTTTTTCATTGTTGATATTTTAGATAGTTCCTACAAATATAAGGAAAATTGAAAAAAATGCAGATTTAATGCGTTCTCACAAATAAAAATTCAGCGAGTTCTTCTAATTCTGATTTAGCGCCGTCAATTTCTATTCTAGAAAGCGCCGCAAGGGCTTTTTGATGGTGCGCTTTCATTTGTTCTTCACAATAATGTCGCGCACCCAAGGCTGTATAAAGAGCTTTGGTTTGTTCTACTTTGAGCAAAGGATCTTGTAATTGCTCCAAGGCTGTTAAAGTTTGTAATTGCGCGCTATCGGCAACTTTCTTTGCACGGATAGAAAGGAGCGTTTTTTTGTTCGCTAAGACATCGCCACCGACTTGCTTACCGACTTGTGCGCTGTCTCCGAAAAGGTCAAGAATGTCATCTTGGATTTGAAAAGCCAAACCAAGTTCTTCCCCAAACGAATAAAGTAATTGTGCGTCTTTTTGAGTTGCGCCGCCAACTAAGCCGCCCATTTGCAAAGCACAGCCTAGGAGCACAGATGTTTTGAGTCGAATCATTTCGAGGTATTCAGCTTCGCTAACTTCATTGCGCAACTCAAAATCCATGTCCATTTGTTGGCCTTCGCAAACCTCAATTGCCGTTTTGTTAAAAATATTAAAAAGGGCATGAAAAGTACTTGGGTCGTATTTGGCGAGCTGTTCATAGGCCTTAACCAGTAAAACGTCACCTGAGAGAATGGCAATATTGGCATTCCATTTTTCATGAACGGTTGCTTGCCCTCTTCGAATAGGGGCGGCGTCCATGATATCGTCGTGTATCAATGAGAAATTATGAAAATATTCAACCGCCATTGCAGTTGGCAAAGCTTTTTCGAAGTCTGAGCCCGTCATTTTGCAAGCCATCAGGCTAAGCATTGGGCGCATCCGTTTACCCCCAAGTTGCAGGAAGTAGCGCAGTGGGTCGTAAAGGTTGGCTGGTTGTGCTGGAAAGTGCTCCTGTTGGAGAACGTTTTCAAGATAGGTGCTGTAGGTGGCTAGGCTTTTCATTTATTTGTTGAGCAGTGCGAGTAAATAGGTTCCGTAACCACTTTTAACAAGACCTGAGGCCAATTGTTTGAGTTGAGCGGCATCGATAAAGCCATTTTGGTAAGCAACTTCTTCTATACAGCCAATTTTAAGGCCTTGTCTTTCTTCGATGACCTGTACAAACTGTCCGGCTTGCATTAATGAACCAAAGGTTCCGGTATCTAGCCAAGCTGTACCACGGTCTAGAATGGCTACTTTGAGTTGACCTCTGCGCAAGTATTCGGCATTGACATCAGTGATTTCGTATTCTCCTCTGGCTGAAGGCTGCAGGTTTTTGGCAATTTCAATGACTGAATTATCGTAAAAATAAAGCCCTGGGACCGCGTAGTTGGATTTGGGTTGCAATGGCTTTTCTTCAATGGATACAACGCGGTTGTTTTGGTCAAATTCTACCACACCATAACGTTCGGGGTCAGAGACGTGATACGCGTATACGACACCTCCGTTTGGATCGTTGTTTTCTTTCAAGAGGGTGTCCATGCCCACACCGTAAAAGATGTTGTCTCCGAGAATGAGGGCAACTTTATCGGTTCCGATGAAATCTGCACCAATAACAAAAGCTTGTGCGAGGCCATTTGGAACCTCTTGAACGGCGTATTCAAAACGGCAACCAAGACTTGTGCCATCGCCAAGTAATTTTTCAAAATGGGGAAGGTCGGCAGGCGTTGAGATGATCAGAATTTCACGGATTCCAGCGCTCATTAATATAGAGAGCGGGTAGTAAATCATGGGCTTGTCATAGACAGGCATGAGTTGTTTGGATACCGCGAGGGTTAAAGGATGCAAGCGTGTTCCGGATCCACCGGCTAAAATGATACCTTTCATGGTTAGTTTATTACACTAAATTAGAGATAGCTATTGGCATGAACAAATTACAGCCAACGGAAGAGGTCGTCAAAAAGGCGCTTGCCCCATGGGGTATTGCCGTATTCTTTTTCAATTTTTTGACGCAATTCAGCAATGGTAAATACTTTGTTTTTACCTGGGTTCAAGAGTAATTCTTCTTTTTTAGGAGCCACTAAGTCAATCTTTTTTGCGAAGTATACAATACCGCCGTCTTCAGTAGCCAAACCCAGAATGGTACCGGGCAAACCACAAAAGCCTTCGGGCCCAACAGATGGGGTAAGCATAGGTGTGTACCAAGCGTAGAGGCGTGTACTGTCGTTTTTTTGGTAAATGGCTTTTCTACACTCGTATCCGCAAATGGTGCGCTTTCCGTCTGTGATTTTCCAGGTGCGCACCGGTAGGCTGTCTTGAACATATACATTTTGACCAAACACAGCGAGCATCATGAGTTGCTGACCATCTTTGAGGTTTTGATAGTAGGCATTTTTGGTGGTCAGCCAGGCCATTTCTTCTGGTTCATTGCTCGGCACAACTGCAAAATAGGATGCGGTGTCGTTGAAATAGAGCATGAAAGGTTCTGTGCGGATCTTGTTTTCTTCAGTGACAAAGCGTTTCATGCGCTCATCTTTGAAGCGTTTTTCAAGGTTGGTGCGGCGTTCAAAGGTGATCTTGCCAGCATGAATGTATTCGGTTTGTGCCCAAGTCTGCAGACTGAGCAACAAGGCACTAATGCCACATACGAAGATCTTCTTCACGGGTTTTGTTGTTGTTAAATTTGTAAGTCAAGCGCAATAGGAAATAGCGCGTAATGATGCGGGTATAGTTGTCGGTGATCATGTTGCCGCTCACGGTGCGCTGCAAGTTGATGTTTTGGTTGAGTAAGTCGTTGATAGACAAACCAAGGATGAGGTTTTCGGTTTTCAAGAACGCTTTTTGAACTTCGAGGTCGACAATAAAGAAATCGCGGTTGAAGGCGTCTGCACGTCCGCGGTTCATGGTATAATTGAGTTCCCATTTGAATCTGAAATGTGCAGGGAAGCGCCAGTCTCCGGTCATGAAATAATTTTGAGTCGAGTAGGGTTGGTTAGAGAAGGTGCTCAAAGTTGTAACAGGATTTACGTAGGTGTAGTCGGTTCCGAGGTTCAGTTCGAGGCTATCCAAACTCAATTCTATAGAGAAAGAACCATTCAAAGTGGTAGTGCTTGTTGTATTGAGTTGGTTGTTGATGAAATTGTTATTGCGGAAATATGAGGCATTGAAGCTCGGTTCGAAAGTCAATTTTCGATTCAATATTGGGTAACCACCGCCAGCGTAAATGGTAGCGAACATGTTGCCATCAACGTTCACTGTTTTAGAGATGGTACGGCCGAGTTGGTCAAAAGAGGTGCTGTTTCCGAAGGCGTTTTGCGTAAAGGTAGCGTTACCTCCCGACCAAATATAACGACCCGTCATGGCTTGCCATATGTTGGCATTAAAGTTCAGTTGGTGCTGGTAGTTGGGTTTGAGGTCGGGATTTCCTTCTTGAATGCGGTTGGGGTTGGTGTTGTCTCGGACCGGTTGGAGGTCGTTGGCGCTAGGAGGAGCTGAGTAAGTGCTGTAACGGATATTGATGCGTTTGGCCATACTCGGCTTGAACTGATAAGCGAAATTAGGCAAGAAGTTAGAGATGTCTTGGTTGATGCCCACATTAGAAAATTGATTGATGTTGTCGATTTGGATGTTTCTGAAACCCAAACCACCTGTGATGCGGTGACTTTTATATAGGTAGGTAAGCATCATGGTACCGCGTTGCTGAAAACGCTCATTGACGAAGTCGTTGGTGAAGAGGCTGTCTATGACGTTAAATTGATTATTGAGGTCAGGGTTGTAGGTGTAGCGCGCTTGGTTGGAATTGCCAAATTCTAAAAAGTATTCTGTGGTGAGCAAGAAACTTTTAGAGAGTGGTTCGGTATAGGTAAGTGTTGCGTATTGGGTGTTGCTGAGGTTGTTGTTCGACTTGCGTTGGTCAATGATGGTATCAAAGTTGAGCGAATTGGTATTGGTGACCAATTGCCCATCTGAAGTGTTGTCGTTGTAGCGCAAAATGTATTTGGCTTCTAATTCGCGGTCTTTTTTACCAAATTTCCTTCTGAGGATGGCTTCGGAATTGCTACTGATGCCTTTAGAGTCGTATTTGTTATTGATGTTGGTGAGGAGATAAGAGGAAAAGTTGTCGTCGCGGAAATCATTAATGGAGGTGTTGTCTTGGGTGCCTTCGTCAAAATGGACATTCGGTTTGAGTTCGAGTTTGGTCAAGGAGTCGATATCAATTTGCAAGTTCATATTGATGCGATGCGAGCTGCTAATGGTTTGGTTGTTGCTGGAGTCTTTGGTGTAGTAAGAGCTGTCCGCAAGGAAATATTGGGTTTGCGAGCTCGAATTCGCTTGCAAACGGCTGTCGTAATAAGCATAATTGACACCTAATTTGACTTTCTCGGAAAGGCGATCGTTGTAGTAAATCCCTGTTTTAAGGGTTTGTGGAATACCGGAGTTGTCGCCGCGCGAGTCGCAGTCCCAGAAGTTCATGCCACTTGCGTCTCTTTCATTGTCTAGGCCAAATTTGTTCATGTCGCCAAAGCCAAAGCTCGATTTTGGCGTATTGGAGGCCAACATAAACACCGATATTTTTTGGGTTTTATTGAACTTATTGAAAAGCAGCTCAGATTCGTAGAAGGCT
Source organism: Flavobacteriales bacterium (assembly GCA_947458985.1). Classification (GTDB taxonomy): domain Bacteria; phylum Bacteroidota; class Bacteroidia; order Flavobacteriales_D; family Crocinitomicaceae; genus UBA952. The sequence goes on along the minus strand of CANHBA010000039.1, from coordinate 1,615 downwards.
TCGTCTGCTGCCCCTTGGTTGAGGTCAGAGGCAACGGCAGCTTTGCCGAAGTAGCCCCGTTTGGCTTCGTCCTTGAGTTTGAGGTCAAGTACTTGAATTTTGTCGTCTTCACCGGCGGCGGCATCTTCGTTTTTCTTTTCGTAGACTTGGACAGATTCTACACCTTTTGCCGCTAAATTTTTTGTTGCAATTGTTGGGTCTGAGCCAAAAAACTCGTCGCCATCTACCAATACTTGGCTAATTTCCTTTCCTTGTGAGGTGATGCTTCCGTCGTCTTCTACCTTGATACCTGGCAGTTTTTTGAGGAGGTCTTCGACAACTGCGTTTTCGGCAACTTTAAAGGAGTCGGCCACAAAAATGAGGGTGTCTCCACTGAAATACATGGCATTTCGGTTTCGCGTGATCACTACATCTTGGACATCTTGCACTTTAGGGTAAAGTCGGATGTCGGGCAGTTCAAAGGTTGTTTTTTTGCTTGAGCCCATTAAGTAGATACTGCGTGGGGTCCAGTTGCTGTGTTCGATAATGATTTGAAATGAATCGAGCGGAAGGTCGGTCATGGAAAATTCACCGTTGCTGTTACTTCTTGTGTAACGTACCAAAACAGAGTCTCTGAGGTGAATGGCCATAATGCTGGCCTGATGGATCGGCGTTTGGCCAGATGTATCGACAACGCGACCAGTAACTTTCATGTTTTGGGCGAATAGGACCGAGCAAAAAAGAAGGGAAAAACTGAGTAGTAAGATTTTTTTCATGAAATAAGGGTCAGTACAACTTGTATTAGACGTTTAAAAGGCTAAAATGTTGCGTTAGTTTTTTTGAATAGAGGTAAGTACTTGGTATTGTAAGCCTGAGGCCTCCTGAACTTGTAGATGTTGAATTGTAAATAATTGATTTTCAGTATTTGATTGATTCTTTTCCAAGTCCAAAACCATGCTTTCATTGGGTGCGTAGGCTAAATTTGTGGAGTACAAGTCGTTGCCAAACTGAATGAATTTCTTGTTGAATGCTTCGTCAAATCCTTGGAAATAAAGCGCAAATGCACCTTGTTGGTTTTGCATGTCGGAAAGCGCATTGAGGTCGTTTTGAATAGCGGCGTGTTGACTTTTCGATAAGCTGGCACGCTTGAAAACGCTTGATTGATCGCCGTTCACTAGTTTTCTGTTGTAAGCTGCAATTGGTCTTTGGTCGGCATCGTAAAAAATACGCGTTTGGTGGTGTTCGAGCCTTGAGAGACGTAAATTCTCTTTATCTACTTGAACCATGCTGAGTACCTCTTTGAGGAAATAGAAGGTGGTGCTCACTTTTACACCATTGGTGTCGATGCGCTCTTGGATGGCCTTTAAAATTTCGCCGTTTGCATCTAGGAAAACTTTGGATTGCAGTGTGTAGCCAGTTTTGTGCGTAAAAAGTAAAGAGGGTAAGGTTTGGAGGTCTTTTCTTTGCTCGATTTTTTCTTGATAGTTTAAAAAGGCGTCTAGACCGTCGAATTTTGGTTTGAAAACAAGCTGAGCTCTTTTTTGGAAGTTTTCTTCTATGGTCTCGCGACACGAAAACAAGCAGGCACTAAGTAAGCAGAATAAAAAAATGATTCTCACGTCGTAAAATTACAAAT
>CANHBA010000038.1 GCA_947458985.1 Flavobacteriales bacterium | reverse complement strand
TGCCCTTTACCAAGTGCAAATCCCTTTTGTGAAGCTTCAATTTCAGCTCAAGAAACGCTTACTGGTCAAGAATATCCTCATTGGGCTATCTTGGGCTGCGCTCATACCGTTGGGCGCAGGTCATTTTTCGACGACCGAAATTCAGTTTCTATTTTGGTTTATGGCCATTCAGGTGGGCTATGGGAGTGTCATCCGCGACATCACAGACATCGCCCACGATCAAAAACACCATTTTCAAACTTTGCCCATTATTTTTGGTGTATCCAAAACCATTTGGTTGCTGCATCTTGTCAATTGGAGTTCGTTTTTACTCGCTTGCTATTTTGCAAATCAAACCAAGCTTCTATGGATTTACGCAGTTGCTTTGCTTGTCATTGGTTATAAATCGCTGTTGCTTTTTAAAGTCAAACAAGACCCTACTGCAAAACGCTGGACTCAATACCTCAATATTTCCACTTGTATGTTGATATTTGTACTGACGTACTTCTTATCTTAACAGCATGAAAACGGACCCGCAAATACTCGCCTTACTGATTCTGATTTGTAGCTCCGTTTTTGTCGTGGCCTGGACTTTCGATGCTTATACGCATGCAGGTATTGCCCGCCAAGACATCTCCGACCCAGAGTTAAAAACGCACCGCATCCTGATCTTGAGTTCGGGTATGTTGCAGTTCACTTTATTGTTGTTTTATTGGTTTGATATGGAGGTACTCCCGATCTTTTTGGCACTGCTACTTACCCGAACCATTCATGAAGTCATCGACGAAGTGCGCTACCACCAGGAGCGCTGTACCTTTTTTGAAACCGTCTTGCACTTCGTGATGTGGGTCAGTATACTCAGTCAGATTGGTTTTTTATTTTATTGGGGCTTTTTCTTTCATTACCAAGGACTAGCTACTTTGCCCTTACTGTATGTGGTTTGGGGCCTACTGTTGGTGGTGTTGATGGGACTGATTGGTCTCAAGGAGTGGTTTTTGGGACTTGAAAAAAAGTAGTACCAAAACAGGAAGCAATAATAGGTCCGAGATGAGCGCAATAAATAACGTGATGCTGATCAAGACGCCCATATAGAACGAACCCATAAAAGTCGAGAAAATCAAGAGCGAAAAGCCACAACACAAAATCAGACTCGACAAAATCATGGCTTTGCCGCGCGCAAGGTAGGCATTCTTTAGCGCCATGCGGTGGCTGAGTCCTTTGGTCATTTCTATTCTGAACTTGCCTAACAAATGGATGGTGTCGTCGTAGGCAATGCCAAATGCAATTGTAAAGATGACGGCTGTGCTTGTTTTGAGTTCGATGCCCAGCACACCCATTAAGCCGCCCACCACCAATAACGGAATGAGGTTGGGAATCATGCTGATGAGCATCATGCGCACAGAACGGTACACCCAGCCCATGATCAATGCAATGAGGATAACCGAAAAGATGAGGCCCTCCACCAGGCTGCTTGAAATGAAGCGGATATTGCGGTCGAGTAGGTGGGCTGCGCCCGTGATGCGGAATTCAACCTTGCCGTGCAAAGGCAACTTTTTACAAAAACGTTTGAAGGCTTTGTTTTTCTTTGCGATAGGCGCGCTGCCGAGGTCGGGCAAATTGCCATGCATGCGGCTAAAACGCTCAGTGGAATCTAGAATGGTGCGTATAAATTTGCCTTTTTCGAGCATGCGCAAATTGCGCCTGTATAATTTAATCTTGGAACGAGAGGTTGGAAGTGTATAAAATTCTTTTCCACCTTGATGTGCTGCACGGTTCATGATGCGCAAGCTCTGCACCAGTGAATTCTTGATTTCAGCACCATACGTTTTTTCGAGGTAAGCTTCCACTGTAGCGAGCTCCTGCAGTACTTCGGTGTCCCAAATTTGCAGGTTGGGGTCTTTGATGGCAATAGAAACATCAAAAGGCCTGATGCCGCCATAATGTTTGTCTATAAAACGAAAATCTTTTTTGAGCTGTTCTTTGGGGTGGAGGTCGTCCATGATCAGGTTGTTGGTCTGAATTTGGAGGGTCCAGCATATGCCCCAAATAGCGATAGCCGCACTGCCAATAAGGACGGTTTTGCGTTGTCGAATGAGCCACTGAAAAAGAAAACGCAAAAGACGGTCCCAGAAAGGCGCTTCTTTTTGCTGATGAATGTACTTTGGGATAGGAAATACCAGAAATAAGATAGGCAAGAGAAACATCGTAAAGAAATAGGCGAGGAGTGTGCCGATGCCCGCCACGACACCAAAAACTTGAACTGGAATAACCTTTACAAAGTAAAGACTGCCAAAGCCAATAGCAGTGGTGATGGAAGTCAGAAAAGCCGAAAACGCAATTTCTTTGTACGTGACGCGAACGGCCTCTTCTTTGGTGAGCCCTTCGCGGATACCCTGCAAAAACCGACTCACGATATAAATGACATCGGCCATAGCCACTACAAAAAGGATGGTTGGCAGGGTAATCAATAAAATATTAATGGGTTCATTAGCCATTGACATGCCGCCCAAGAGCCATAAGGTAGCCATTGCAATGACCGACATCGGGACAACAACACCCCAAATAGATCGGAAAGTCAGGTATAAAAATGCGATGATTAAACAGGCACTCAAAACCAAAAAGAACACCATTTCTTGCATCATACGGTCTACATATACCTTTTGTCCATGGGTACGCCCCGTGAGGTGCACACTGTCAAAATGATATTTTGAAAGCTCTTGTTGCAAGGCTGCCAACATGCGGTCCGATTGCTTTCTTTGGATGAAATCTTGATGTCGGATAAAAATACAAACCGATTGCGCGTCTTTGGCCACCAGCGTATTTTGTAATTCTGGCGTTTGAGCAATGCGCTTGGCATCTGAAGAGAGAAGCTGCGTTTTAAAATGAATATAAGGATCGAAAATCAGGCCGCCAAAAGCGTATATTTTGGCTTCTTTGGCATTGGTAATGGCTACAACTCTTTGAATGTAAGGTACTTTTGTTTCGATATCGAGGCGCAATTGCTCTACTTGTTTGAGGAAATCGAGGTGGTAAATACCCTTTTTGTGCTCGATAGCCAACAATAGAAAGTCGTTGTCTGACTCAAAGCGCGCCCGGTGCGCATGGTAAAACTGTGTTTGCGGGTCGTGGTTTGGGAAGAATTTCTCGAAATTGTAATCAAAGCGCAATTGGCGCAATGCAGCAAAAAAGAAAAGGGAGAGCAGAATGATGAGGCTCAAGGCAATCCAGGCCCAGGCCTTTGCTGGCATTGCTTTGATGCGATGGAGTAGCGGAGCAAACATTGGAATACGAAGGTACTTGAAAAGCAGAAATAAAAAAAGCCAATCAATTGATTGGCTTTTTGTGGGGGTTGACGGGTTCGAACCGCCGACCCTCTGCTTGTAAGGCAGATGCTCTGAACCAGCTGAGCTAAACCCCCTTTGTATTACGAGTGCAAAGATATAAAAGATTTTAATTACCAAAAGAAAAATGCTGTTTTTTTTACGAGTTGGTATGAATCTATGAAAAAAGTAGATTTAGTTGCTTCACAATCAAAATGTTGCAGGTTGAAACATTTCAAGAATCTTTTCGTATACTTGGCCTATGCTTCAAAGCAAACGCCGTTTATTATTGCTATTAATAGGGTTCAGTGTGCTCTTTCAAGGCTGTGATTTCAGATCGCGCAAACAAGAAATGCGCAAAGACTGGGCACAAATCAAAGCATCCGGAAAACTCACCTTACTCACTGAAAATACAACGCTTTCCTTTTTTGAATTCAAGGGCAAGCGCATGGGTTTTGAATACGAAATTCTCGATACTTTTTGTAAAGCCAATCACCTCCAATTAGAAGTGAAGGTGCTCAATAAACTCAGTGATTTCGGTCGTTTACTCCGAAAAGGTGAGGGGGATGTAGTTGCAGCCAACCTGCCGATTGCCCTGCGCCAAGAAAAATACTTTCAATATTCTTTACCCTATTACCAAACCTATCAGGTATTGGTTCAGCGCAAGTCCGATTCTATCATTTCAGAGCCAGCCTACCTAGCTGGTAAAACCGTTTATATCCGCAAGAATTCTGCCTACGAAAAACGCTTGTTTGCTTTGCAAGATGAAATTGGAGCAAGCATCGATATCCGTTATCAAAATACCTCTCCTTTAACCGAAGACTTAATTGAGGAAGTGGTGAATGGCCGTATTCCGTATACGCTTGCTCATGAGAATCAGGCGCGCGTGGCCAAAGACATGCATGCTAATTTAGATATCGCTACCCGCATGTCTTTCGAACAGCGCATTGCTTTTGCCCTCAGACCAAAAAGCAAGGTACTCAAACAAAAATTAGACGCTTTTCTACAGGTTTACCTCGCTTCTGAGGCTTATACACTTTTGAAAAAGCGTTATTCTGATTACATCGTCTCGACCCCAACTGAATTTTTCTTAACGCCAAAAGGAGCGCTATCGCCATTTGATGCCCTGTTTAAAAAAGCCGCTCAAAAATACAACTGGGATTGGAAAGTACTTGCAGCTATTGCCTATAAGGAATCTAGGTTCAATCCGAATGCAAGAGGATTTGGAGGGGCATATGGCATGATGCAATTTATGCCAAATACGGGGCCACAGTTTGGCGTTTTACCCGATTCTAGCCCCGAAACTCAAATCAATGGCGGAATGCGCTATTTAAATTCCATGAGTAAGCGCTGGTCAGCTATTGCCGATGAGCAAATTCGCTTGCAATTTACTTTAGCTTCCTACAATGCAGGCATGTGTCATATCGAAGATGCGCAACGCCTCGCAAGAGCTGCTGGTCTGAATCCGAATGTGTGGGATGGCAATGTGGCGCTCATGGTTAAGAAACTAGACGAGCCTGAGTTTTACCGCTCCGAGTTAGTGCGCTGCGGTGCCTACAGGGGTCAAGCTACTGCCTACGTGGCAAATGTTATGGGTATTTATTCGCGTTGGAAATAAATGCCAGACAAAACTATCTTTGTTATTCAAGGGCCTACAGCATCTGGGAAAACCAGTTTGGCCATCGCATTGGCGCGACATTTTCAGACTGAAATAATATCATTTGATTCTAGGCAGTTTTATAAGGAGTTGACGATTGGCGTGGCGCGGCCGACCACTGAAGAACTTCAGCAGATTCCGCATCATTTTATAGCGAGTCGTTCAATTCTAGAACCTTTAAATGCCGCGCAATTTGCCGCAGAAGCGCAACCTGTTTTAGAAAAACTATTGAATGATAAAGGTGCTGCAGTACTTGTTGGTGGCTCAGCATTGTTTGCAGATGCACTTTTGCTTGGGCTCGACCCCTTGCCTCATGACGCCAATGTTCAGGCAAAATGGCAAAAATTATTCGAGCAAGGGGGTTTGGAAGCCTTGCAAAAAGCGCTACTGCGCCAAGATCCCGATTTTTACCAAGAGGTAGATGTGATGAATCCTTTGCGCTTGATCCGCGGGTTAGAAATCAATGAACTTACGGGTAAATCAAATCTTGAATTGCGCAAAGGAATGAAGACGGACCCTCATCACCTTCAAAGATTTTATATAGATTGGCCTCGTCAAGAGTTGTACGAAAGAATCAATTGGCGCGTAGATCAGATGATTTCAGAGGGTTTAGAACAAGAAGCGGCGTCATTTTATCCTGATTTTCAAAGCAATACTGCACTCCAAACAGTTGGTTACCAAGAGTTTTTTACTTATTTCAATGGGGCCTTTACCAAAGAGGAAGCGCTCGATAAAGTCAAGCAACATTCGCGCAACTACGCCAAGCGTCAGCTCACTTGGCTTTCAAGATATGCCCAAATCAGGGCCCTCGATCCAAAATCTGAATTATCTTTACTGGCCCAAGCGCTGCAGCAAATTGGTTAAAGAAATGTTAAAAAGCCAAAGCGAAGCCTAAAATCAAGCATTTTCGTAACAAACAAAGCTACATATGAAACATCTATTGCTCGTACTTTCCTTTCTTTTCCTTCAGCAAGCAAGTGCTCAAAAAATTCGCTTAAAAGTTGAAGATCAAAAGGATACCACTGTTTTCTTAATCAAATACTTCGGGTCTAAACTCTTCTATGCCGATACCGCGCAGATGAAAAACGGCGAAGTAATTTTCGACGGAACAAAGCAAAAACCAGGTATTGTCGGTTTGTTTCTGCCAGGCCAACGCTATTTTGAATTCGTCTATAACAACGAAGAAATTCAACTTGAAACCAAAGGCCCAGATTTCATGGCCAATATGGTTGTCAAAAAATCGGCAGAAAACCAATTGTTCATTCCTTACGTGAAATTCATCAGCAGTAAGAAAGGTGAAATCAACAAACTGGCAGAGCAGCGCGCTAAACTCAAGCCAGAAGATGCTGAATACACCTCATTAACGACACAAATAGACCTCCTCAACAAGGAAGTTGAAAAATACCAAGCCGATCTCGTGAGCCAAAACCCGGGTAAATTGGTGGCTAAAATTGTATTGATGTCCACTGAAGTGGTGGTGCCTGAACCTCCAAAAGATGCCAACGGCAATTTATTAGATTCGAACTTTCGCTACAAATATTATTTTGCGCACTACTGGGATAACGTCGACCTCAAAACCGATGCGTTGGTCAACAATCCTATTTTTGCAAACAAACTCGAATTTTATTTTGGAAAGCAAATGATGATCCAACATTGGGATACCATTATCAAGTATGCTTTCCAGTTTTGCGACGCGCTCGATCCTAAATCTAGAATGTATGAATATTCCGTAGGCTGGATTGCTTCTAGCTATGGCAAGAGTGAAATTATGGGCATGGACAAAGTTTATTACTACATGCTCAAGCGTTATTTCTGTACCAAAGACGCCAGCGGTAAGTCGCCAGCTTTTTGGGTAGCCGAAGACAAATTCGAGGATCTCTGCGAAAACCTCGACAACAAAATGAACACCGTCATGGGTATCAAGCCGCCGAATCTCATCATGCGCGATACCTCCGACACCAAATGGCTCGATTTCTATAGTCTAACTTCAGAATACACCATTCTTTATTTCTGGGATCCGGAATGTGGCCACTGTAAAAAAGTGACGCCCAAAATTCAGACGCTTTACACCGAAAAATGGAAGGCGCGCAACATCGAAGTATTTGCAGTAGGTAAAGGTGTAGGAAAGGATTTCGAAGCCTGGAAAAAATATATCCGCGACTCCAAGCTTACTTTTATAAATGTAGCTGTGACCAACAGTATTTATGAGATTGCAAAGTCTACACCTGAAAAATTAGTGCCGTTGTATCCGGGCGAGAAGGGCAAGCCAACCACCTTGCAAAGTCTCAATTACCAACAGACCTACGATATCTACTCTACGCCTAAGGTTTTCGTATTGGACAAAGACAAGAAAATCATTGCCAAAAACCTTTCTGTTTCGCAATTAGAGGACATGCTCGATAAGCTCCAAAACAAATCGGACGCTCCCAAATTATTTCCGCCTGATCCAGAAGAGGACGAGCACATGCAAAAAGACTAAATGACGCAAAACCTCCTTTCCTCGACCTTAGATAGTCAACAAAATTGGTTAATCACTACGCACAAAGGCCCTGACGGCGATGCAGTAGGTAGTGTAGTAGCATGGGCAGCTTATGCCAAACGCTGCCATAAAAACTACCTCATATTGTTTCCAGATCAGCCTGCTGCTTATTTGTGTCCGTTTCTAGAAGGCTACAACTGGGAAGTATATGATGTCAATAAAGCCTATCATTTCGATTTGCTTTTCGCCCTGGACTACAACGCACCAAGTAGAGTAGGGCAAGATATGTCTGATTTTGTGGCCGATTATCCTGCTGTGAAGGTCATGATGGATCACCATCCGGGGCCTGAAGATTTCTGTCAAATAACCGTTTCGAACCCTAAGGCTTGTTCCACAACAGAAGTTATTTATCAAACACTTGAAACGCTCGCGCAACTCGACCAAATTGATCTTCATGTAGCCAAAGGGCTTTACCTTGGCTTGCTTACCGACACAGGTTCTTTTCGCTTTCCGTCTGTTTCAGCTGATACGCACAGAATGGCAGCGCACTTACTCGATCTCGGGCTGGAGCACCACCTCATTCACGAGGCAGTTTATGATGTCAATAGTGTAACGCGTTTGCAATTGCGCGGTTATGCTATTGCAGAAAAACTGCAGTTGTATCCAAACTACCGCATTGGCATCATGAGTTTGAGTAAAGAAGATTTAAAGCGTTTTGACTACCAAAAAGGAGATACCGAAGGTTTGGTCAATGTCATTTTATCCATTGAAGGCTATGACCTCGGTGTTTTTCTGATGGAAACCGAAGATGGCGTTAAACTTTCGTTTCGCTCCAAAGGACAGCGTTACGTGAATGCCTTTGCACAAGCACATTTCAATGGTGGTGGTCACCAATATGCGGCTGGCGGTTTTTTAGCGGCTGATTTGCATACAACTCTTGCCAAACTAGCATCTTTATTAGCACAAATGTAGTCCGATGCAAAAGTCAGTACTTTACATGGGGTATTTTCTTACGGGGTTGTTTCTGTTTGCATGCAGACGTCCTGCACCTCCGACTGCGCAGCAACAAAAATGGGGCACTTCTCATTCCGTCGATTTCAATCAAGAACTGAGTGTCCGTGAAAACCTCAAAATCAACACCTTTTTAGCGCATTACACAACGCTACGCATGCAAGTAAGCAATTCTGGATTGCGCTACATGATCTACCACAAAGCGGCCCCAAATACGCCATTGGCAAAAGATGGTCAGCAGGCTTTGGTGCAGCTCAAGATCAGCTTGCTTGACGGCACTGTTTGTTACCAAACCAAACCCGATGAAATCGAACGCATCACTATTGCGCATTCTGAAAAAGAATCTGGTGTGCACGAGGCCTTGCAGTTATTGCGCATAGGTGACAAAGCCAAACTCATCTTGCCGAGTCATCTTGGTCATGGCTTGCTTGGTGACCGCATGAAAATTCCGCCACAAAGTATACTTTATATAGATATTCAACTTATTGACTTACAATGAAAAACTTTATTCTTTTTTCTTTGATCTTCATCTTTTTTGCTTGTAACGACACTACAAAAACCAAAAAAGACACCCAAAAGATCACCAAGGCCAACACCCCAGACCTCACAGCGCTGGATACGAGTGCAGCGGGCTCTAAAAAGAACCTGATCAACTTTGAAAAAGGAAAAGTTGAAATGCGCAAAAAACTGAGTAGCGGCATTGTCATCAAATGGATTGAACGCGGCTCGGGCCCAGGTTTTGAAAACGGCGAAATGGCACTCATCGATTACCGCTTAGGGACGCCAGATGGCCGCATTATTGACGGCAACAACCGCATCGACTTGCCTTTTATTCCTTTTGTAGTGGGCTACAGCATGCAAACCCAAGGTTGGGACCTCGCCTTTGCGCATTTGCATGTCGGCGATTTCGTTAAAATCGAAATTCCGGCTTCATTGGCTTACGGCAGCAAGGGCATCAAAGATGTGTTGGCGCCAAACACCCCAAATTGGCTTTATGTCAAAGTTTTGTCAAAAATAAACCCGAGTATAGACGCCAATGGCATTCGGGCATGGAAACTTGCCGATGGTCAGCCCTTCAATTTAGAGGAGGGTGGTGCCAAAGAAATTGCTTATGAATTTGTGGCCTCTACACCTAATAGGCCCAATGCCATTGTGGCGCGTAAATTTCCACAGCGTTTTGTGGTAGGGCAAAAAACAACCGTTCCAGGCTTGAGAAAAATATTAAAAAATGCTTTGCAAGGAGAGCGCTATTATTTAGTGTTGGCACCTGAACAAGCCTATGGTTCCAAAGGATACGGACAGGTTATTGCGCCAAATGAACCCGTTTTCTTTTTACTCGACATCGTTGGAGTCAGGTCCATATCGTAGGAAATGCCTAAATTTGCACTGAAAATTTGATTTTGCGCTCGATAACCCTATTTATAATTTTTTACCTGTCGTTTGGTTTTCAAGCGCAGGCCCAACGTGCCCTCGATACCATAGAAACCGAGCTCGGCAAGGTTGTGTTGTACAGCAACAAAACTTGGTCCTTTTTGCACATTTCTACTTTCGACGGCATCATGAATCCGCGCATTCATCAACTGATGCAAGCTCAAGACCCAAGTTTTCGCCATCCTTGGAGCAACGATATCTGCTTCACGAGTCGCAACGACATGTCAAAACTCAAAGATACCCTTTGGCTTTGTGTCAACGATGAATACGACCAACATTTCAATATGCCTGCCCCCGGAATTGTTACTTCTCGCTACGGTCCTCGTAATGGAAGAAACCACAACGGAATAGACATCGATTTGGAAACAGGAGACACCGTATACGCAACTTGGTCTGGAAAGGTCCGCTACGCCAAATACAACGATGGCGGCTTTGGCAACCTTGTCATTATCCGCCACCCCAATGGTCTAGAAACACTTTATGCGCACCTTAGCAAGTTTTTGGTCTACCCAGACCAAGACATCGTTGCAGGTGAGCCTATCGCACTTGGAGGCAATACAGGCCACTCCTACGGTTCGCATTTACACTTTGAAATTCGATTTTACGATTGCCCCATGAACCCCGAAGAAATCATCGATTTCACTAAAAAAGACCTCAAAAACGAAAACCTTTTTGTGCACAAGGGCTTGTTCAGGCCAGGTGCCAAACCTTCAGATTACTACGAAGACCATCCTGCTGAAGTAGTGCAGGCGCCAGTTGTGGTGCGCACGCCACAAGTACGTTATTACAAAGTCAGGCCAGGGGATACCCTCACCGAAATTGCGGCCCGCAACAACACGACCGTTTCTCAATTGTGTCAGCTCAACGGCATTAAACCTACAGCTGTGCTTCAATTGGGGCGTAGCTTAAGAGTAAAATAACATGAAAAATATTTTCCTATTTACCTTTTTTCTTCTTTTGCTCAGTGCTTGCTCTGATTACGCTAAAATTGTAAAAGGCTCAGACTACAGTCAAAAATTTGTAACGGCCAATTCCCTTTACGATCAACAAGATTTCGATAAAGCTATTGTGTTGTATGAGCAAATCTACCAACACGCGCCAAAATCTGGCGAAGGTGAGTTGTCTTATTACCGCATGGCGCAGTCCTATTACCAAATTGAAGACTACTACATGGCACAGTATTACTACAGCTCTTACATGCAGCGTTTTCCGTACAGCAATAAATCAGAGGAAGTCTTGTTTATGATTGCCATGTGTTCGGTCAAAAATTCGCCAGAACACTCTCTAGACCAGACCGAAACCGAATTAGCCATCAGCAATGTGCAGCAATTCGTTGACCGCTACCCAGGTTCTTATTTAGTGGACTCCTGCAATCTCATCATTGACCAACTGCGCTTCAAGCTCGAACTCAAAGAATTCGAAGCAGTTCAACTTTACGACCGCACAGAAAACTTCAAAGCTGCTGTAGCTGCTGGCGAGTTGTTCATGGAGCATTACAGTAGGTCATCTTTTTTGGAAGAGGCGCACTATATAGTTGTGAAAAATTCCTACTTCATGACCATCAACAGCATTGAAACTAAAAAAAGAGAGCGAAGCGCCCAAACTACGGAAAGATTCCGTAACTTTGCACTACGCTATGCAGGCTCCAAATACCTCAAAGAATTAGAGGCCTACATACAAGAACTTGAAAAAAAACAATAATACACACAAAATGAGTTTCAAAAATATCGCTGCAGAACGTACTACTGTTACCCGTGACACCATCTTAGTGGAAGAAAAAACAGGCAACATCTACGAATCTTTGGTGGCTATTTCTAAAAGAGCCAACCAAATTTCTTCAGAGCTCAAAGAAGAGTTGACTCAAAAATTGCAAGAATTTGCAACCCACACAGACAACCTCGAAGAAATTTTTGAAAACCGCGAGCAAATCGAAATCTCTAAGCACTACGAAAAAATGCCAAAGCCAACCGCTATTGCCATGCAAGAGTTGCTAGAAGAAAAAATCTATTTGCGCAAACCAGAGTCTTTGCAATAAATCATGCAAGGTAAGCGGATCCTTCTTGGTATTACAGGAGGTATAGCCGCCTACAAAATCCCTATTTTAGTTCGCTTACTTAAAAAGCAAGGAGCCGAAGTGCGTTGTGTACTCACGCCTTCTGCCTCAGATTTCGTAAGTCCTTTAGTGTTGGCAACGCTTTCTGAACAAGCTGTGCACATCGAATTTTGGAACAAGCAAACCGGCATCTGGACCAACCACGTCGAGCTAGGTTTGTGGGCCGACGTCATGCTCATTGCACCCGCAACCGCCAATACCATCTCCAAAATGGCCAATGGCGCTTGCGACAACCTCCTTTTGGCAACTTACTTATCCTTAAAGTGTCCTTGCATTCTGGCGCCAGCCATGGACCTCGACATGTATCAACACCCGAGTTTCAAGCGCAACCTAGCCACTTTAGAAGCGGACCAAATGCACATCATTCCAGCAACATTTGGCGCTTTGGCCAGTGGCTTAGAAGGGCAGGGCAGAATGGAAGAACCCGAAGCTATTGTAGCGTATCTACAAGCGTTTTTTAAAAACAATGCGCCACTTGCACAGGGTAAAAAACGCATTTTGATTACAGCAGGCCCAACGCGCGAAGCTCTTGACCCCGTTCGTTATATTTCCAATCATTCTACCGGAAAAATGGGCTATGCATTGGCTCAAGCTGCTTTACAAGCTGGCCATGAAGTTATTTTGATCAGTGGCCCAACCCAACTACACCTAGCGCATCCAAATCTGACACTGATTTCTATTGAAAGCGCTCAGGACTTACTGCAAGCAGTGGAGGCCAATTGGGCCTGGGCTAGCCATGGTATTTTTAGCGCGGCCGTTGCCGACTACCGTTCTTCAGAAGTTGCCCAAGAAAAAATCAAGAAGTCCGACAACGAAATGACTTTGCATCTGGTCAAAAATCCGGATGTCCTTTCCTGGGCTGCTGCAAATAAAACCAAACAAATTGTGGTGGGTTTTGCTTTGGAAACCAATAATTCGGAGCAAAACGCGTTAAATAAATTGCGCAACAAAAACCTCGACTACATTGTGCTCAATGAGCAGCATAATGGCGTTAGTGGTTTTGGCAGCGATACCAATAAATTAATTATATTCGATAAAGCAGAACGTCGCGTTGAGTTGCCCTTACAAAGCAAAACAGACGCCGCTTCTACTTTGATCCAAATACTTGAAGCTTAAACATGAATAAATTATTCTTTCTTTTCTTAGCAGTTGTGCCGTTTTTTGGTTTGCAGGCCCAAGAACTCAATTGCCAAGTCAATATCGTGGTCGACAACAAAGTGGAGGTAAGTTCTACGGAGCAAGAAATCATCAATCAGATGAAGCAAAGCATTACCGAAATCATGAACAACACTGCCTGGACCAAAGACAAATTCAAAATTGAAGAGCGCATCAATTGCAATTTGCAAATCCAGATCCGTGAAATTCCGGCAACAGGAGCGTACCGTGGCGATATCCAAGTTTCTTCTGTGCGTCCGGCGTTCAACAGCAACTATAACTCAACGCTTTTCAATTTTCAAGACGAAAACTTTCAGGCTTCTTTTTCAAGAGGCGCAGTTCTCAATTACGTTCCCAATCAATACCGAGACAACCTCACTTCCATTTTAGCTTTTTACGCCTATTTCATCATCGGCATGGACTACGACTCCTTTTCTTTGAAAGGCGGCACCCCTTATTTTCAAGAGGCGCAACAAATTGTAACGCTGGCCCAAACAGGTGGAGCAGCCGGTTGGAAATCTTCAGAAAGCAACAAACGCAACCGTTTTTACCTCGTAGACAACATGTTGCAACCTGTTTTTGAACCTTTTCGGGTGTGTATCTATCAATACCACCGAACTGGGATTGATCAACTTTACGATAAAAAAGAAGAGGGTAAAAAAGCAATTAGCGCTGCGCTCAATTTATTGAGTCCGATTATGGCCACGCGCCCCAACACCGTCAATGTCGTGAGTTTCCTTTTCGGCAAAACCACAGAGCTCAAAAATATCTACTCTGACTCCGAACTCAAAGACAAGCAAGACCTCGTCAATTTGCTCAAGAAACTAGATCCTGCCAATAACACGCGTTACTCAACTATCCTAGACTAATGTTACGTTCGCTTCGCATTCAGCATTTTGCCTTAATCGACGAAGTTCAACTCCATTTTGAGCAAGGATTTACAGTTTTTACAGGTGAAACAGGCTCTGGAAAGTCGATTATCTTGGCTGCAACGCAACTCATTTTGGGTGAACGCGCCGATTTACAAGTCATTGCACCAGGTGCCAAAAAAGCAATAGTAGAAGCTGTTTTTGAAATTTCAGAGAGTTATCTTCCTTTTTTTCAAGAAAACGATTTAGATTTTGAAGCCCAAACACTGATCCGCCGCGAAATCGCCATTGAAGGCAAATCAAGAGCGTTCATCAATGACGTACCTGTTTCACTTCAGGTGCTCAAGCAGCTAACATCGCATTTGGTGCAAATTCATTCTCAGTACAATACACTTGAACTCAAGTCAAAGAAATACCAACTTGCGCTCACAGATTTACTTTTAGGCCTCGACCAGCGCAGAATTGAATTTTCAACTCAGTTTCAATACTTTCAACAACTTCAAAAACAAGTAGAGGTCTTGCAAAATGAATTTGATACAGCAAGGACTCAACAAGATTACAATCAATTTTTATTAGAGGAACTTCAGTGCTTGAATTTGGACGATCCAAAAATTCAGCAACTGGACCATGAACTAGAGCGCTTTGCCAATGCAGCTCAATTGGAAGAGGCCCAGGCTGCACTTACGAGTATCCTCGATGACAACGGCCCCTACGCACAGCTTTATGCCCGCAAGGCCAGCATTGATAAAGTCAAAGGTATAGATGCCGAAATGCAGACTTTTGCCCAAAGACTTGATCAAATTCTGATTGAACTAAAAGAACTTTCTCGAGATGCCGAAGCGTCTTCATATCAAGATATAGACCCGAGTCAGTTGCCCGCCTTAGAAGCGCTCCAAGACAAAATCAATAGTGCATTATTGAAACACCGTGTGCGCGACGTCCAAGACTTGCTTGCGCTACAAGCCGAATTGGCTTTGAAAAACCAAGGGCTTGAAGAGCAAGAGCTTGCCCTAATCACCCTGAAAGAGGAACTTCAATTGCTGCAAGATCATCTTTGGCTCGATGCCAAACAGCTTCACCAAAAAAGATTGGATGGGGTAGAGCAATTGGCACAAAATCTGGAGCTTATTTTACAAGACCTCAAACTACCTCACACCAAATTGGCTTTTGATTTACAACAAACAGACCAACTCAATGCGAGCGGGTGTACCCAAATTGACTTGCTTTTTTCTGCCAACTTAGGTCAT
>CANHBA010000037.1 GCA_947458985.1 Flavobacteriales bacterium | reverse complement strand
CTTTTACCTCGCCCATGGTATCTTTTTCGATGCGAAATTCCATTTTTTGGTGTTTATGAATTAATTTGTGTAATTTTGGACTGTATTCAACTGCAAAAATAATAGAAGATGAGCACTTTCGGTATTGTAATGTTTCTTTTAATTGGCGGAATGGCCTTTTGGATGTTATTCTTTTTATTAGGATTTATCCTCCCTTATTGGCTAACGTTAGGTTTGTTCGAGCAATTGCGTCCTAAACGCATTTTTGACGAAGAGACCAAATAAAGACAACCCTTTATTCCGAAAGCGCCCAAAAGGCGCTTTTTTTATGCACCAAATATTTGTTGGCAGTTGTTTTGAATGGTCAAGCACAGCTGATCTGTTGGTAAATCGTTTTGGTCCGAACCAAATGGGTCTTCAATTTCTTCGGCTAGCAATTCCATACTCACCAATGCATAAAACACGAATGTTGAAATAAATGCAGATAAATAGCCAAACAACGGCACAAAAGCCAATGGCATTGTGACGACATAAATAAAAATGAATTTTTTGATAAAGAGGCTATAAGAAAAAGGGATAGGAGTGTTTTTAATGCGCTCACAAACTCCTAATGAATGAATTAGGGAATCAAGATCTCGGTTGAGCGCGAGCCAAGATTGTTTATGTAGCGTTTCTTTTTGAAGCAAATTTTCGATTTCAACGCGCAATAATTGGATGATTCTCAAAGGTTGATGCCCGCTTAAATCCAAACCATCTAAATAGAGAACCGTAGAGGTCTCTTCTTTCAAATCTTGATTGCGTAAATGTTGTTTGGTGGCAAATACAAAAAGCGGAATGAGTCTATTAAATGTACTTTTCTCCTCAGGCGTTAATGCGACAGCACTTAATTTCGAACTCAAACTTCTGGTGTCGTTTACAAAAGACCCCCAGGCCTTTCTACCTTCCCACCAACGGTCATAGGCTGTGTTTGTGCGAAAAACCAAAAGTAGTGAAATCACAAAACCAAGAAGCGAATAAACCGTTGTCAGGTTTTTCAAGAAATAGGCTTCCGGAAAAAATGTCATTTCGATGTAAGCAATAAGAATAGAAAGTAAACTGATGTATATGAGTTCTTTCCACATCATGCGAATGGTGTCGCTTTTATGAAAAGAAAAAATAAAGTTGAGCCAGTTTTTGGGATTGTAGTTGATCATCAGTTTTCTATTGTACTACAAAAGTAAAAATTCTTTGAGCACTTAAATTTTGTTTAATTTCGAAGCAGCAATTCAAGCAGCAAAAAGATGGAAATTACACCCGAACTCAAAGAGAAACTCAGCCAATTAAATGAAAAGTACGCAGCGTTAGGAGAAGACTTCAATGCCTATTTAGAAGGACTTTTATATGCCGAGGTAACCACTTATTGGGACTACATAGAACTCGACACCCTTTTGAGCTTACAAAAACCAAAAACATCTTTCCCAGACGAGGTGGTTTTTATCATGTACCACCAAATCACTGAACTCTATTTTAAACTTGCGCTGCGTGAGTTCGAAGCCCTTGGAAAAATAGCTGCGCCAACGAAGGCGCATTTTATAGACCGCGTTACCCGCATCAATCGTTATTTTGATGCTTTGATCAAAAGCTTTGAAATCATGATCAATGGCATGGATAGAGAAGAGTTTTTAAAATTCCGCATGAGTTTGCTACCTGCTTCAGGATTCCAATCTGCCCAATACCGAGAAATCGAAATTTTTAGCACGGATTTCATCAATTTAGTTGCAAAAGACGAGCGTGAGGCACTGCGAAACCAAACAGATATTGCACAGTTGTTTGAACACATTTACTGGAAAGCCGGCGCTACAGAAGTAGCTACTGGTAAAAAAACGCTGACACTTATTCAGTTTGAAGAAAAATATAAGGACCAATTCATTGCGCTGGGCAACCGTTGCAAGGATAAAAATTTATGGCAAGTGTATTTGCGTTTGAGTAAAGAAGACCAAGCCGACGTACACGTGAGAGATGCGCTCCGCCAAAACGACACCAACGTGAATATCAATTGGCCACTTGCGCATTATAAATCTGCTGTTCGTTATTTAGCCCGACAAGACAAAGATGTTGCAGCTACTGGCGGCACCAATTGGCAAAAATATCTTCCACCACGTTTTCAAAAGCGTATTTTTTATCCTTCCCTTTGGACCCCTGACGAGTATGAAAATTGGGGCAAGGCATGGGTAGAAGAGAGCCTCAAGTAAATTTTCAGCTTAGTTCAGCTCCTTGATAAACATATTGGCGTAGTCTAATAAACCAGAATCATCTAGTTTAAAGTTGCGCACGCGCAGTTGTTGCAGCACAATAAAGTCTTCGGTATATATGGGCACTAGCGCCTGTAGATCTATAATTGCTTTTTCACAGCGTTGTTGAGCCCAATTTCTGCTGTTGATATTTTTAGCAAAAACAGAGGAAAGATAAAGAGAGTCAACAAGTGCATTTTTGAAGTATATTGGATTCTGAGCTCTGCTGTAAAAGAGCCTCAAGTAAGATTCTGAGCCCGGATAATCTCCAACCCAACCAGTTCTCCACATACTTGCCGCCGTCATTTTTAATGGAGCTACTTCCTCCTTCAATATAACTTCAATACCTACTTGCTTTTCGAGCATTTGAGCCACGGCTTTTGACCATTTGTAAGCCAGCGTATTTTTCTTGCTTCCTATGTAAAAGGTGATAGGAGGGAAGGCTCGCATGTCGGTATAACCCCCTTTGATAAGCAAGGACTTCGCTTCTAGAATTCTAGCAGCCATGGATCTGTTATCTGGCTTAATAAGTGAATTTTTATTCCAAGACGTTGTTGGAATAAACTGCTTATTGAGTTGACGACCTTCACCCATTAAGACCTCGTTACAAATGGTATTTGCATCAATTGCCAAAGCCAAAGCTCTTCTAACTGCTGGTTGGTTAAACGGCGGTGTGGTGCAATTGAATTGTATAAAATGAACCTTTGCGGCGTTTTTTATATATACTTCGTGCAGTGGATTTTTACCTGATTTAGCATCACTCAAGGTTCCGAAAGCACTTCTTAGGTCGTCAATCGGTAAATCAAAAAGTAAATCGAGTTGGTTTTTTAAAAAAAGTTGGTGCGCACTTTGACCTTGTATTCCACAAGTCAATTCGACTTGATCAATATAGGGCAACTGATTTCCATAATGATCATAGCGCCAATAATCGACGTTCCGTTCAAAGGAGATTTGTTTTCCTACTCGCTGTGCCAACATGAACGGACCCGTT
This sequence comes from Flavobacteriales bacterium, assembly GCA_947458985.1. Taxonomy (GTDB): domain Bacteria; phylum Bacteroidota; class Bacteroidia; order Flavobacteriales_D; family Crocinitomicaceae; genus UBA952. The sequence goes on along the minus strand of CANHBA010000037.1, from coordinate 12,105 downwards.
CCGACCGGATTTTTTGAAATGTTTTTACCGTAGTATTTGGCCGCTTGTTTACTTAGAATGCCTAAGCTAGGACTAGAAAGCACATTTAAAAAATGGTTGTAAGCCCCCGTTAATGTAAGTTCTAGGGTGTAATTATCAATAATGCGGATACCGCGCACTTTTCTTTTGAGCGGGTCTAATTGTGCTTTGTAAAATTGCACACCCCCGAAGATCAATTCTGGTAAAATGAGGTCTTGTTTGATGTTGGCTTGCTGCGAACAAGCAAGGCTGAGACTAAATGCGACATCTTCAGCGGAGAGTTCTGAAGAACGAAAGCGAAAGCATGCATTATCTGAGAAATGCACATTTTTGCGCAGATGAATGACGAGCTTTTTGCGCGTTGTGTCAGTTGTAATTTTAGTTGCCAAACAGTATTTCCAACCTCGGTTACTTTTACTTGGTTTGAGTAAGGGCTCAAAAATAAGTTGTTGAACGCGGTGGTGTTCTAGTGTGTTGTCTGCGAGCGGAAATAGCGTAATATTTTCACTTTTCGAACTGATATTTAAAACGCCACCGTATTGTTTATCCCCGAGTGCAACACGAGGGGAATGATATAAATAAACGCTGGCTGTTATTGCAACTACTACCGCTAATGCGGGTAAAACGTAGCGCAAGGATACCGCTTTCATGAAGTGGAGCCCCCGCTTATTTCTTATCAACCAAATGCAAGAAGCCGTGGCCTGTTACCTCTTGGTTGTTTAAACCAGCGCCAACATATTTGTAGAAGTAAACACCTTCACTTGCCGGTGTGCCGTTGATTTTACCATCCCAAGCAGGGTTGTTATTGATGAGGTCTACAGAACTTGCGTCGAACAACACATTGCCCCAACGGTTCAGGATAATGAGTTGTAATGAAATGACGTTTTTCGTGTCTAAATAGAAACTTTCATTGTTGTTATCGGCATTCGGACTGAAAACATTTGGTGCAATCACTACTGGGCGCGCGTATTCACAGCTGCCGTCGTCAATAAGTGCATTCGGATCGTAGTTGAGTGCGAGTGGGTCTGTACAGCCAGTTGGGTAAACACAAGAGCCGTCGTTGACGTTGGCTAATGGGTTGTAGTTGGTACCAAGAGGATCGGTACAACCACAGACGTCTACTTGGATAGTAAGGGTTGCAACATCAGAACACTGTGGCCCTTGATTGGCTGTGAGTGTTACTGTATAAGTACCGAAAGGCACGTCGAATACATGGTTTTGTGCGCTGAGGTCATTGCTATTGCCGGTTTGCCCATCGCCGAAGTTCCAGCTGAATGCGCTCGCGTTCTGACTTGTATTGGTGAAGGTCACACTAAGCGGGGCACAGCCTGTGGTGACACTCGCGCTGAATTCTGCAACTGGTGGGTCGAGTACATCGACAAAGGCGCTGTCATTTACTGTACAAACGTTGTCTTCGATGGTGATGTAATACCAACCAGAGGGAATGTTTTGCCATACTGATGCATCAATGAAACCATTTGGCCCAGGGCCGGTCCAGTTGTATTGCGGCACACCTTGTGTTCCTGATGCTTGGACAGACACGTATCCGGTAGGCACACATGTAGAAGGCCCAACATATATGGTGTCAATAGCCAATGTTTGGTTCATGGTGATGGTAACAGTGTCGGTAGAAGTAAAATTACAGTTGTCGGTAGCGGTTACTAAATAGTACATGGTGCCATTTTGGCCAATACTTACTGAAATAGAGTCGTTGGTGCCGAGATTGGCTCCAGCTAAATTTTCCCATTCGTAGTTGTAAGGAGCATAGCCGCCGGATGCACTTGCTGCGAGCCAAACACTATCAGCTGCACAATAAACGGTGGGGTTATTACCGGTTATGTTGATAATAGGACCTTCGCCAATATAAATAGTTCCTGACGAGGTAATGGTATCGCCACATGGATTGATGATTTCTACGGTGATCACGACTGATTCAAAACCTTCGGTGATGCCATCTTGTGTTGGTGTAAGGTTGATGATAACGGTGTCTTCACCTGGCAAGAATGTAATTGGATTAATGAGCGTATTGTAGTCGATGCCTTGTTGTGCAACACCACCGATGGTATAGTTGATAATGAGGGTGTCGTTGACTTGTCCTGGAGGGCGGGTAAAGATGAAATCGGCGTAAGTACAACCTTCAATGATGGTGGTGTCGCCGGATACTGTTGCAACAGCAACGTCTACGGCCGCTGAACTAAAAGAACCAGCTTCCAAGAACACGCCAGAATCGTATGATTGGTCACCTACGTTTGAGATGGCTAATTTGATGTGATAGAGTTGGTTACACTGAACACTTGCCGCGGCAGTGAGCAAGGTGGTGGTGCCGTCGTATTGGATGGCATCGCCGTAGGTCAAAGTGGAAGCGGCTTCATTGAATACATAATATTGCGTATTGGAAACATCTCCTACGTTGTTAATGGTTACAGGGATGCCACCAGGAATGGTAGCGATGTTGGTGCCGCCGTTTGGATAACCAGCTAATGCATATGGACCTGTAATTCCAGGACCCCATAAGAAAAGACCAAATGCATCGTTAAATGAAGAAGGTGAAAATTCAGGATATTCATCGGAACCAAACATGTAGTTAAAAACTAAGGTGTCTCCGGCAGGAATAAAGTCGAACTCAAGTACAACACCGTTTGTTACATTGCCTGCTGCAATATCGTTGAGATGTGGATCGGTACTTACCGAACTTGTTGCAGGGCTATTGAGTGTAAAACTCGTGCTGTTGTTTGGCCCAACGGCAGCTGAAGCATTTCCTGTTGTGAGGATCAGGCCGTTATTGATAGGAAATGATGGGTTCGTATTGGTAAAATACCCTACGTTAGATTGTGCGGTATTGGCCAAGGCTGGGTTGCCATTGATAGTGACATTGAAAGCCGTTACACCAAAACCCAACAAGACGTTGTCTACTAATTGTTGTGGGGTTTGGGTGGTGGATACGCCAATGGATTGTCCAAAAACAGATCCAAAAGCAAAGATAAAAGCGAGGTGTAGTAAATGTTTCATATGCGCAAGTTGCCGTTTAGACGTCAAAATTGACAATATAGTTGCATTACAAAATTAATATAAACTCTGACGCAGCAAAACACCGCGATTTTTCGCAACTTTGAGGTATAGAATTATTATGGAAAAAACACAACAATTTATTGGCCAGCACAAAGACAGATTTGTTGCTGAATTATTTGCGCTTTTACGCATTCCTTCGGTATCGGCAGACCCTTCTTTTCAGCAAGATGTTGCTGACTGCGCCGCCCATTTAGCTGCGCATTTAAAAGAAATTGGCTTGGATGGAGTTGAGGTGATTCCGACTGCTGGGCACCCAATTGTCTATGCAGAAAAAATCATAGACGCTTCTTTGCCAACAGTTTTAGTGTATGGTCACTACGACGTTCAGCCTGCTGACCCGCTCGAATTATGGCACACCCCAGCATTTGAACCTGTCATCAAACAAACACCCATTCATCCAGAGGGCGCTATTTTTGCGCGCGGTGCTTGCGACGATAAGGGTCAGTTTTTCATGCACGTGAAAGCCGTTGAAGCCATGCTTCAAGCGCAAGAATTGCCATGCAACCTTAAGCTCATGATCGAAGGAGAAGAAGAGGTAGGCAGCCCAAACTTGGCAATTTTTGTTCGAGAGAATAAAACCAAATTAAAAGCAGATATCATTCTTGTGTCCGATACAGGTATGTTGGCCAACAACACCCCTTCCATTACTACTGGCTTGAGAGGGCTCAGCTACGTAGAAGTAGAAGTAACAGGCCCGAACCGCGACCTCCATTCAGGTCTTTACGGTGGTTGTGTTGCTAACCCGATCAATACGCTCACACAAATGATTGCGAGTCTGCACGACGAAAACATGCGCATCACCATTCCAGGTTTTTACGATAAAGTAGTTGAACTTTCTGCCGAAGACCGCGCCGAAATGGCAAAAGCACCATTTTCTGAGCAAGCCTACTGCGAGGCCTTGGATATCCGCGCTACACACGGCGAAAAAGGATACAGCACCATGGAGCGCGGCTCTATTCGCCCAACACTAGATGTCAATGGCATTTGGGGAGGTTATACGGGCGAAGGCGCAAAAACCGTAATTGCTTCCAAAGCTTTTGCTAAAATTTCCATGCGCTTGGTACCCGACCAAGACCCAGAAGAAATCACCAACCTCTTCCAAAAACATTTTGAAAGCATCGCTCCCTTGAGCGTACGTGTAAAAGTAATGCCACACCATGGTGGCGAACCGGTTGTCACGCCAACCGATTCTCCAGCATACGCAGCTGCAAGTCGCGCTTACGAAACTACATTTGGAAAAAAACCGATACCGGTACGCAGCGGCGGAAGCATACCAATTATTGCCATGTTCGAACAAGAACTTGGGCTCAAAACCATCTTTATGGGCTTTGGTTTGGATAGCGATGCCATTCACAGCCCTAATGAGCATTTTGGTTTGTTCAACTATTTCAAGGGCATCGAGACCATCCCTTATTTTTACAAGCACTTTAGCGAGATCTAAGCATGAAAAACATTTTCTTTCTCCTCGGCTTATTTGTTTTGGTGTCTTGTAAAAGCTTAGAAGAACCGGTTGAAGTTGTCAGCTTTGACGGCACACAAATTGAACAATTTAGTGGTCAGCTCGTGAAGTTTAAAGCCAGTTTTCACATCCAAAACAACCTTTGGGTTCCTGTCAAAATGAAGCCAGGTTCTTTTGAGGTATTTGTCGATCAACAAAAAATAGGAAATCTTTACATAGACGAACCAATCAAAATTCGTGGTCACCGCGAGAGCGAGCTTACTATTCCCCTGCGCCTCATTCCAGAGCCTGGTTTTATGACCACTGCGTATAAGGCAGTCAAAAAACCACTTGCTACAGTTAAAATCAGCGGCTATCCAAAGGCAGGAGCTTTGTTCATTTACAAAACATTCCCGGTTTCTAAAGAGACCCAAATTGAACCCGCTCAATTTATTCCCTACATCCCTACTTTCTGATGCTCACACCCGTTGCTCCTAAAAAACTTTTCTTACTTGACGCATACGCACTCATATATAGAGCGTATTTTGCGTTTGCCAAAAATCCGCGTGTCAATTCAAAAGGAGAAAACACATCTGCAGCTTTTGGTTTTACGAATGTTCTTATAGACATTCTCAAAACGGAGCAACCCACACACATTGCTGTTGTTTTTGACCCGCCAGGGGGCTCTACCCAACGTCAAGAAGAATATGTAGAATACAAGGCGCAGCGCGAACAAATGCCCGAGGACATCAGGTCTATGATTCAGCCCATCAAGCAAATTGTTCAGGCCTTTAATATTCCGATATTGGAAGTGGCAGGTTTTGAGGCCGACGACGTCATCGGAACCTTCGCCAAGCTTGCCGAACCAAGAGGGTTTCTTACCTACATGATGACCCCCGATAAAGACTACGCACAATTGGTAAGCCCACAAACGTTTATGTACAAGCCCGGGAGAGGCGGAAATCCGCCAGAAATCTTAGGGGTGAAAGAAGTTTGTGAAAAGTTTGAAGTTACCTCGCCCATACAAGTCATTGACATTTTAGGTTTGTGGGGCGATGCCTCCGACAACATTCCCGGAGTTCCCGGAATTGGCGAGAAAACCGCAAAGGCTTTGGTAGCCAAGTATGGATCCATGGAAGGCTTATTTGAGCATGTCCATGAATTGAAAGGAAAGCAAAAAGAAAATGTCGAGAATTTTCAGCAACAAGGCCTCATGTCCAAATCTTTGGCCACCATTATCCGAGATGTTCCGATTGAATTCGATGAAAAGGATTTAGAAGTTTGCCCAGTCAATGCCGATGCCATTCGCGACATCTTTACCGAATTAGAATTCAGAACTCTTGCCAAGCGCATCATCGGCGAAGAACTTGTAGTTACCCAAACAACAGTAAATAAAGAAGAGTCGCAGCTCGACCTATTTGGAATGCAAAGCATGCTAGAACCCCAGGAGGCTGCACCTACTTCGAACTATAAAACTATTGCCACAGAAAAACCGAGCTATCACCTCATTACCTCTGAAGAAGAACGCAAAGAATTGCTAGCATTGCTGCTTGTTCAAAGCGAGGTGTGTTTTGATACAGAAACGACATCTATTGACGCGCTTCATGCCGACCTCGTTGGTTTTTCCTTCGCTTATAAACCGAGAGAAGCATTTTATGTAGCTGTACCGTCAGATTTTGAGGCCGCAAAAGCAATTGTAAACGAATTCGCATTGGTGTTCGAGGACATCTCTATTGAGAAAATCGCTCACAACATTAAATACGATCTCAAAGTATTGCATCGCTATGGCATCGAATTGAAAGGACCGCTTTTCGACACCATGATTGCACAATACTTGATCAATCCGGAGTCTAAGCAAGGCATGGACTTCTTAGCCACGTATTACTTGAATTATCAGCCCATTTCTATTGAGGCGCTCATTGGTAAAAAAGGAAAGAATCAAGGCAATATGTCAGATTTAGCACCAGAGCAAATTAAAGACTACGCTTGTGAAGACGCCGACATCACTTATCAACTCAAAAAACTTTTAGAGCCCGAAATTGAAAAGCCGCACCTGCATCATTTGTTTTACGATGTCGAAATGCCTTTAGCTAAGGTGCTTAAAGAAATAGAACAAGAAGGAATAGCGATCGATACGGCCGCACTCACTTCTTTTTCAAAAGAACTCGACCACCGCCTGATAGAACTTGACCAACAAATCAAAGAATTAGCAGGTGAAGCATTCAATATAGATTCTCCTAAACAACTCGGAGAAATCTTATTTGAGAAACTCCAAATTTCGAGCAAGGCAAAGAAGACCAAAACAGGTCAGTACGCAACTTCTGAAGACATCCTGCAAAAACACGAGCACGACCACCCAATTATCGGACACATTTTGGAATACCGTCAGTTGCGCAAATTGAAAAGTACTTACGTCGACCCATTGCCAACGCTTTGCGACCCTATTGATGGCCGCATTCACTCGAATTTCATGCAAACGGTTACGGCAACTGGCCGCCTAAGCTCTAACAATCCGAACCTTCAAAATATTCCAGTTCGCTCGGCTAAAGGCCGAGAAATTCGCCGCGCATTTGTGCCCCGTTCTTCCGACTTCCAACTCATGGCAGTCGATTATTCGCAGATAGAATTGCGCATCATTGCCGCTCTTTCTGGCGACCCCAACATGATCGCAGCTTTCAAAAGCGGCCATGACATCCATGCAGCAACAGCAGCAAAAGTATTTCACACCCCAATCGATGAGGTCAGCCGTGAACAGCGTAGCGCAGCAAAAGCAGTCAATTTCGGCATCATTTACGGCCAGTCGGCTTTTGGATTAGCGCAAAACCTTCAAATTTCGCGCACCGAAGCAAAAGGTATCATCGACGCTTATTTTGAACAATACGGCACCATCAAAACCTACATGGATAAAGTCATTGCTCAGGCCAGAGAATTGGGTTACGTAGAAACCATTCTCAAGCGCCGTCGATATTTGCCAGATATCCATTCTGCAAATGCAGTGGTCAGGGGCTTTGCAGAAAGAAATGCCATTAACGCACCCATTCAAGGTTCGGCAGCGGATATCATCAAACTTGCCATGGTGGCCGTACAAAAGGCCATGAGTAAAGAAAAGTTGCAATCCAAAATGATCCTTCAAGTCCATGATGAACTCGTATTTGATGTACATCAAGATGAAATCGAACAAATGCAAGAGCTTGTTAAAACAGCAATGGAACAAGCGGTTTCTATGGAAGTTCCGATGGAAGTCGAAATGAAAACTGCCAACAATTGGCTAGAAGCGCACTAATTAAACTTAAGGTATCTTTGTAAAATACAATTTAGAATATGGAAATTCTCATTAAAGCAGCACAGCTCATCACCTCTCTTGCAATTCTCGTTACCCTTCACGAGTTTGGACATTTCATTCCAGCCAAACTTTTCAAAACACGTGTCGAGAAATTTTATTTGTTTTTCAATCCGTATTTTTCTTTTTTCCGTTGGAAACGCGTCAATGGTGTCAAAAGAAAATCATGGTTCAGCAGCGCTCCTCCAAAAGACTGGTCCGAAGATCCTGATACAACAGAATGGGGTATAGGTTGGGTTCCATTAGGAGGCTATGTCAAAATTGCAGGAATGATCGACGAATCTATGGATACCGAGCAGCTCAAAAACGAACCACAGCCGTGGGAATTCAGAAGTAAAAAAGCTTGGCAGCGCCTGATCATCATGATTGGCGGTGTTACCGTCAATTTAGTACTTGGTTTTCTAATTTACATAGCGGTGGTTTTTACTTGGGGCCAACTCACTTTGGACCAAAATAAATTACAGGCAGGTTTAGGTGTGCATCCATACCTGGCTAAATATGGCATCTATTCTGGCGACATCATTTTAGACATCGAAGGAAAGAAACCCCTCAATCTCGACGAAATTAATAAGTCTATTTTTTTGCGTGGTGCGCACAAGATTACCGTTCAACACCCAGACGGAACAACCGCACACCTTTCACTTCCTTCTGACATCGATCAAAAATTATTTGAAGCGGGAGCTTTACCTGCATTCTCCCCGCGTGCAAAAAGATTAAAAGTTACAGAGGTAAGTAAAGACTCTCCAGCACTCAAATCTGGCTTTAAAGCTAAAGACCACATTTATGAGGTCAACGGAACACCCATTCATTACTACGACGAATTTCAAGCTGTTTTATTCGCCAACAAGAATAAAGTGGTTGATATCAAGGTTGCTCAAAATAGCGATTCAAAAGACACCATCACCCGCGAGGTAAGGGTCAAATCAAATGGCACTATTGGTATTATAACCAATTCGAAATTTGTAGATGGAAAGTTGCTTTTTGAGAAAAAAAAATACGGCTTTGCGCAAAGCATCGGTATCGGCATGAGTTATGGATACAACACTTTATCTGATTACGTCAGCCAATTTAAATTTGTCTTTACGAAGAAGGGCGCCACTCAAGTTGGCGGTTTCGCTTCAATTGGTAATATGTTCCCGCCGCTTTGGGATTGGCATACCTTCTGGCTCACGACAGCTTTGCTTTCTATTATTTTGGCGTTCATGAATATTCTACCAATTCCTGCGCTAGACGGCGGCCATGTTGTTTTCCTTTTATATGAAATGATCACCGGTAAAGAAGCACCACAAAAAGTATTGGAGGTTGCGCAGTATATCGGAATTTTCTTACTCCTTTCTTTGATGGTTTACGCCAACGGTGCCGACTTGGTTCGTTGGTTAATGAAATAAGTACCTATGCAACGTTTTCAAAATTACGTACTCGGACAATGGGTAGACGGCCAAGGTGTCGAGACCCCTTTATTTAATGCCATTACCGGCGCTCAAATTGGTGAAGTATCTAGCGCTGGCATAGATTTCTCTTCCGTCTTAGCCTATGGGCGTCAAAATGGTTACGCTCTGCGCAAAATGACTTTTCAAGAGCGAGGACGCATGCTCAAAGCATTGGCGTTATTTTTAATGGAGCGCAAAGAAAAATATTATCAAGTTTCAGCATTAACAGGAGCCACGAAGGTTGATTCCTGGATTGATATCGAAGGAGGAATTGGCAACCTATTTGCAAATGCAAGTTTGCGTCGTCAATTTCCAGACCTTCCTTATTATGTAGATGGTGTAGCTGCGCCACTTTCAAAAAATGGCAGCTTCATTGGTCATCACATCATGGTTCCAAAAGAAGGTGTTGCGGTGCACATCAACGCATTCAACTTTCCGATTTGGGGTATGCTCGAGAAAATCGCGGTCAATTTAATGGCGGGTGTTCCGGCGGTTGTGAAGCCATCAGAGTACACGTGTTTCTTGACCGAAGTCATGGTCCGCGACATCATCGACTCCAAAATTTTACCCGAAGGCGCTTTGCAATTGATTTGCGGTTTAGGCCGAGGTATCCTCGACTCCGTTACATCTGGCGACACCGTTACTTTTACGGGTAGTGCCGCAACGGGTAAAATCCTGAAAGGCTTGCCTATTATTTCAGAGCAAAGTGTGAGTTTCAATTTAGAAGCGGACTCTCTGAACGCGACTATCTTAGGACAAGCTGCAGTTCCAGGTACCGAAGAATTTGATTTATTTGTCAAAGAATGCGTCAAAGAAATCACCATCAAAGCAGGTCAAAAATGTACGGCTGTGCGTAGGATCATCGTACCAGAAAACTTACTAGATGAGGTTCAAGGAGCAATTGCAGCACGCTTAGCGACCACCAAAATGGGCGACCCTTCAGCCGAAGGCGTGCGCATGGGCGCACTTGCCACCAAATTGCAAGTGGAACGCGTCAGTGCAAGTGTGGCCGAACTGGCTAAAACCCAACAAATTGTTTATGGCAACCTATCTGATTTTGAGGTAATTGGTGCAGACAAAGAAGTGGGAGCTTTTTTCCCACCTGTGTTGTTTCGCAATGAAAATCCGTTTACTGCGACAGCGGTTCACGAAATCGAAGCTTTTGGCCCTGTTGCGACCATCATGCCGTATAAAGATATGTCTGCTGCTATTGAATTAGCCAAAATGGGCAAGGGCTCGTTGGTTTCTTCTATCGTGACCCCAGACAACAAAGAAGCAGTTGAATATGTGGTAGGGGCCGCAAGTATGCACGGTCGAATTTTAGTGCTCAATAAAGATTGCGCTAAAGAAAGTACCGGCCACGGTTCACCAATGCCTTTACTGACACACGGAGGCCCTGGCCGAGCGGGTGGAGGTGAAGAAATGGGCGGAAAACGCGGTGTTTTACATTATTTACAGCGCACCGCAATTCAAGGACACCCAAGCACCATTACAGCAATTACCCAACAGTTTCAAGTTGGCGCCGAAATGCCAGAGGCGCAGCCGCATGTATTTAGAAAACACTTTGAACAGTTGATTGTCGGTGAAACCGTATTTACGCACAAACATACCGTTACAGACGCCGATATCGTCAATTTTGCGAATGTATCAGGCGACAACTTCTATGCACACATGGATGCAACTTCTTTGGAAGGAACCATTTTTGAGCGTCGTGTAGCCCATGGTTATTTCATTCTATCGAAAGCAGCCGGCTTATTTGTCGACCCAAAGAAAGGTCCGGTGCTCCTCAATTACGGCATCGAAGAAGCGCGTTTTACCAAGCCTGTTTATCCAGGCGCCACAATAGGTGTGCTTTTTACTGTTAAAGAAAAGATCGATCAAGAGAAGCGTTCGCCAGAAGACATCGCAAAAGGTATTGTGAAGTTCTTAGTAGATGTTTACGATGAAACGGGTGAAACTGTAGCACTTGCCACCATTCTAACAATGGTCAAGAAGTTACAAGACGCTTAACAAATCTTAATCTTTTTGCTCGGCAAACTCAATCTCGAGTTTGTCTGTGTCGTAGTCAGGCTCTTCGTTATAGATATCGAAGAAAGGCTCTTGAAACGACTTCATGCTAAATTTGCGTTCTAGTGTCAACAACAGCGCTGGAAGTATAATTAGGTTTGTTGCCATCCCAACCATAATAGTAATAGACACCAGTAGGCCCAGCGCTTTGGTACCACCAAACTGCGAGAACACAAACATCAAGAAGCCAAAGAAGAGAATGACAGAGGTATAGAAAATACCTAAGCCTGTTTCACGCAAAGAGTGAAGGATCGCAAAGCGTACATCCCAGGCGTGAAGCTTGAGCTCATTGCGGTATTTTCCTAGGAAAAGAATGGCGTTGTCTACGGTAATCCCGAGCGCAATACCAAAGACTAAAATGGTAGATGGCTTGAGCGGAATCTGAAAATACCCCATAATACCAGCGGTAAAGAGCAGCGGAATGATATTCGGAATCATGGATACGAGAATAATGCGCATGGAGCGGAACAAAAAGGCCATCATGATTGCAATAGAAATGATTGCAAAGATGAGACTCTGTAAAAGGTTTACAAATAGGTATTTGGTGCCTTCGGTCTGTACAACTTTAATTCCAGTAAAGACTAAGTCGTATTTTTCGGCATCTATAGCGCTTCTGAGGTGTTTGTTGAATTGTTTGTTCCCGGCGTACGCTTTGATTTTTTCAGGGTCCATGTCCAAAGCCATTTGTTTTTGGTCATTGCCCTTCGAAACCAACGCTGTTAGGTTATTGAAGACACCTGTGT
>CANHBA010000036.1 GCA_947458985.1 Flavobacteriales bacterium | reverse complement strand
TGCTCTTGAAGGTCAGAACCCCATATCAAAAGAGGCTGATCTTTGAGCTGATACAGGCTTTGGGGCACCCAAAAATGAAGCGCAGGAAAGTTGAGTTTGTCCGGATTTTCCGACGTTAAGGCTTCAAAGGAGTTTTTTAAATCGTAGGAGAGGTGGCCAAAAATATAATTACCTTGGTTTACGGCTAAAAAATCTTGAACCCGCGATTTGTCAAATTGGAGGTCTAGTTTGAGTTCCTCGGCCAGACCAATCCCCAAAACAGGGCCTAATTCATGGTGTTGCCAATAAAAACAAGTCGGTTCCATGCCTCAAATTTACAAACATCTGTAAGAATCATTCATCAAATCCAACCTTTTGGCGGTATTTGTTGTTATGAAGGTGTTACCTTTGCAGCGCGCCAGCGTCTCAAAAGACTTATTCTCCTATGAAATCGATTTTTACTCTCCTTTTTATCAGCTTTTCCTTTCTGATTACCGCCCAAACAAAAGCAACTGTAAGTGGCTACATCACTGATGCACGAAGCGGCGAAGCACTTGGTACAGCGCGCATTTTTGTCAAAGAACTCAAAACCGGAACCGTTGTCAATAATTATGGTTTCTACAGTTTGACAATACCTCTGGGCAACTACCAAATTGAATACCGCTGTGACGGTTTTGCTACGGTTCTCAAAACTGTTGATTTAAAAAGCAATCAAACCATCAGTCTGGAGCTAGAAATGGCCGTTCAAGAAACTCAAGATGTACGTGTTACGGGTAAACGTTCCGAGAACGTTACCTCGGCTAAATTGGGTCAAATGGAACTCAAGATGGATCAGGTCAAAACCCTTCCTGCTTTCATGGGTGAGGTAGACGTCGTTAAAACATTGCAACTTTTACCTGGAGTGTCGTCTGTTTCGGAAGGCGGCCAAGGTTTTTATGTGCGCGGCGGTGGCCCCGATCAAAACTTAGTCTTACTAGACGAAGGTGTGGTTTACAACGCCGCCCACTTGTTTGGTTTCTTTTCGGTTTTCAATGCCGATGCCATCAATAGCGTCAATTTAATCAAAGGAGGCATGCCTGCCAACTACGGCGGAAGATTGTCTTCAGTTTTGGAGGTCAATATGAACGAAGGTAACCTCAAAAAATTCAAAGTCAAAGGCGGAATCGGTGTCATTTCATCTAGGTTAACAGTGGAAGGTCCGCTCAAAAAAGACCGCGGTTCTTTTGTGGTGTCTGCCCGCCGCACCTACATCGATATCCTCGCCAAAGCTGTTATTTCAGATACGTCACCTTTTGCAGGTTCGGGTTATTTCTTCTATGACCTCAATGCCAAACTCAACTACAAACTCACCGACAAAGACCGCATTTATTTAAGCGCCTACTACGGCAAGGACATCTTTTCATTTAAAGACAACAATGGAGGTTTCAGAGTCGATATGCCCTGGGGCAATGGCATCGCTGCCCTGCGCTGGAACCATTTGTTTACAAGCAAGCTTTTCTTGAACACCACACTTTCTTATTCAGACTACAACTTTGAATTTGCCTCTACCCAAGACGAATTCCGCGTGGCGCTCACCTCTGGCATCCGCGACTACACCGCTAAAGTCGATTTCTCGTATTTCCCTAACCCCAAGCACCGCATCAAGTGGGGTGGGCTCTATACCTACCACGATTTCACACCAACAAGCCTTTCTGCTCAAAACGATACCGTAGTCTTTAATACAGGATCAGCTCAACATTTGTTTTCTCACGAAACTGCGCTTTATGCCCTCGACGAATTCGACCTCAACGACAAGCTTCGCATCAATGCGGGTTTGCGCTACAGCACCTTTGCACACGTTGGGCCATTTGACCGCTACATCAAAGGCGATGGCATTTCCAAGCCAGATAGCATCGTATCTTACACCAGAAAGGATATCATTGCTTTTTACCAAGGTCTGGAGCCGCGCTTCTCATTCCGTTATTTGTTGCCAGACAACAGCTCCATTAAAGCGGGGTACGCCTACAACTATCAATATGTGCACCTTGTTACCCTGAGCGCCGTTTCTTTGCCAACCGACATCTGGTTCCCGACAACCGACCAAGCCAAACCAGAGCGCGGTTTTCAAACCTCCATTGGTTACTTCCGTAACTTTGACAAAGACCGCTACGAAGCGTCAGTTGAAGTCTACTACAAAGGCATGAAAAACCTCATTGAATTCAAAGAAGGCGCCTTGCCTGGCGACAACGTCAATGACAACACCGACAATCTTTTGGTTTACGGCGATGGCTGGGCCTACGGTGCTGAATTCTTTTTGAAAAAGACCGAAGGCGCTTTTACTGGCTGGATCGGCTACACTTGGGCCAAAACAGAGCGCCGTTTTCCTGACATCAACGAAGGCAATATCTATCCAGCCAAATACGACCGCCGCCACGACCTCACGCTTGTGGGTACCTACAAACCAAACGACACCTGGACTTTCGGCGCCAGTTTTATCTACGCAACGGGAAACACCCTTACGCTTCCGGCAAGTTGGTATGTCCAAGATCAAAACCTCTTGTTTCAGTATGGTCCGCGCAACTCCACGCGCATGGCGCCGTATCACCGCCTAGACCTCAGTGCTACACGATACGGCAAGGCTTACAAAACCAAAACAGACCCTGCTACAGGCCAAGAAATTCAAGTCAAAAAAACCTACCGCAGCAATTGGTCCTTCTCTATTTACAACGTTTACAACCGCCTCAATCCATTCTTTCTTTACGTAGACAACGACGGTGATTTCATGAGCGGTAATTTCTCTTTAAGCGTCAAACAAGTCTCTTTATTCCCAATAATCCCTAGCGTCACATGGAACTTCGAATTTTAAAATACAGCAGTTTTGCATTGGTGCTCTCTTTATTATGGAGCTGTACCAAAGAAGTACAAATAGACATCCCGGGCTACAAAGAGCAGCTGGTTGTGGACGGCCGTATCGAAACAGGGCAGCCAGCTATTGTCTTGCTTTCCAAGAGTGCAAATGTGTATTCTAGCACCAATTTTGAATCTTACTTGAATAGTTTTGTCGACGACGCTGTTGTGGTGTTGTCTGACGGCACCCAAACCGATACTTTAACTAAAATTTGCACCGACGACCTCCCTCCGGGCCTGGAGCAAGTGGCGGAAGGTATTTTTGGCATTCCGGCAGAAATTTTAGTCAACTTGCACCTTTGTGCTTATGTTTCCATGAACATGCTTGGCGAAGTTGGCAAAACCTACACGCTCCAAATTGCCCATGAAGGAAAGCAATATTCGGCGAGTTCTAAAATTCAAACGCCAGTCGCTTTAGATTCTACGTATTGGAAGCCAGAAGGCAACTTTACAGACCGCGGTTTTTCTTGGGCCATGCTCAGCGATCCATCAAGCACTGCCGATGCTTATTTGTGGGAGGTCAAATACCTACAAGATTTTCAATTCTCCAAAACTTTCAATCCTTATTTCAACGACAAGTTTTTCAATGGTCTTACTTTTGAATTGGCCTACGAGAACCCCATGAGTTTCCAAGACACCACTCAAAACAACCCGTATAGAGGCTACTTTAAACAAGGCGATACCATTGTAGTGAAGTTATCTAAACTAGGTATGAAAGAATACAACTACTTTGAGAAGAAATACAATCAGATATACTCTGGCGGCAGCCCTTTTGCTGTGCCCACGAATATCCCGACCAATTTAGTAGGTGGTGCACTCGGTATTTGGGTAGCTTATTCGCCCTATTTCGATACGATTATTTGCAATTAGTTATTTGAACGTATACTTTCTCTGTAAAAAGTAAGAAAGCAGCACCACAAAAGCGCTCGCGCACACATTGGCAATTGACGGGTAAAATTGCAAGTTTTCGATGAGGATTTTCAAGAGTAGGTAATTGCCCAGCCAAGAAAAACCTGCGCTAACCGCATAGCGGAACAGTTGTACACGCCCCATCAATTGGCTTTCGGTAAACACCACATATTTGTTCAGTATAAACCCAATTGTAAAAGCAAGCAAAAAGCAAAGCATGGAGCTTAGCGTATATGCAGAAACTACGTACGTGTTTGTTGCAAACGCAATATTGAAGATCCGTTTTTCAAATAAGTATTGATAAAACAAATAAAAGAAAATCCAACTCGATATCAAATTAGCACCACCACAGGCCGCATAATAGTAAGTCTGTTTGTCGAAAAATCGGGCAAACAGTGGATAAAAGAGGTCGAGTATTTTTCGAATTAGTTTTCCCATTGGATTTGATAACCTGTGTGCTTTCTGATGTTGATTACCAACGATTCGTCAATGTAAAGATACTGTCCTCTGATACCTGTGAGCGTACCTTTGACGAGCGGCGTTTGGTCCAAAGATAAAGATTTCACTTTGGAAGGATAGTGTAAAACCGGGTAATTGAACTGCCAAACTTTTTCGTCGTTGGTCCAATATTGCGTGAGGTCGGAGGGAAGGGTTTCTTCGAGTTCCCATTTTTGATCGAGGAGGTCGGGGCCGTCAAAAGCGGTGTTTTTGAGCATGCTTTGCCAATTGGTTTTGTCGGAGAACTGTGTTTTGAGGGCTACTTCGAGCACTCCAGATAAATAACGGTTGGGCACTTCTGCAAGTACAATTGCAGCGGCCGCTCCTTGGTCTATCCAGCGCGTTGGCATTTGTGTTTTGCGCGTGATGCCCACTTTCAATTGGTCGGTTTGTGCTAAGTACACTAAATGAGGTTGGTTGTGGTGCTTTTCTTCGTAGATTGGGTCGCGGCCAAGACCAAGATGCGCCTGACACAATTCAGGGTGTAAAATGCAAGGGCTTGCCGCCGCGGCACTAGAGAAACAACTGAAGCAAAAGCCTTCGCCAAAGGTTTTGTTGATTTTCTTTTGACAAACGCGACAAAAAATAAGTCCTGTAAATTGAAACGCGATTTCTTTTCCTAGGAAAGGATGTAGCGCAATTTTGGTATCAGGTGCAGACAGAAAATAGTGGATTGGATCGGCTAGTTGCGTTTCCATCTTTGTCAAGACGAATTCCATTACTCAGGCAAAATGTTCATTTTGTCGGCAAAGTGGTAGCAGTAGTCGCGGAGGTCTTCTGAAATCAGGTGCTCGCCAGTGGCTTTTTCAAAGGTATCGGCCATGGTGAGTAAAGTTTGATGAAAAAACTGTTTCATTTCCTCGATGGTCATGTCTTTGGTCCAGAGGTCAATTTTCATGGTGTTTTTAGACTTCGGATCCCAGATGGAAAGGAGGAAGGCAGCCGCTTCGGCGTTGTCTATTTGGCCATCGCTTGCAGACCAAAGCATGCGCAAAGGCAGTTGGTTGGCATTGAGGCCAACTTGAATATTGATTTCGGAGGTTTTTACGATTTGGTCACTCATTGGGGTACTTCGTATTTTTTGAGAATTTGATGATAAGGCGTTTGTAGCAATGCAGCAATGCTGGGTTGGTTGGTTTCAATATATTGCTTGACAATTCGGTAGCCTAAGAAGCGCCCCATGCGGTCTGGGCTTTCTTGTGGCAAGCCAATGGTGTAAGGGCCTTCGTTGAGCAGGTTCATGTTGAGTTCTTGGTCGGTCTTAAATAAAAATTGTTGGTCGACGAGATATTCCCAAAAACCGCGTTCAGCTTTGAGAGCCCATTGGTAATCGGCTTCTGTGTAGCGCAAGTGGTTGTGCATTTGTACTTCCGGACTGATGATTTCGAGGATAGCTAAAAGCTTGCCCCAGCGGATCATTTCGGAAGCTAGGTTTTCATCGGTTGCTTTGAGTACGTTGGTGCTGAGCCAAATGAGGAGGGCGTCAGAGGTGGCGTACTGCGGTTCCATTCCTTCTTTGATCCAGCCGTAAAATTGTTGGGCAGGTAAGGCAGCAATTATGCCATGCGCTTGGCCTAAATAGCGTTCCTGACCCAAAACAATGGATTTAGGTGAGGCATAAGCACTTGCTGCAAATTGCGTGTAGGTAAAGTAGACGTCTTTGGAAACAGGCACTTTTGGCGCTAAAAAATGTAGTCGTTTCAAGCCGGCTTCTATTTGAGCAAAAGTTTTGTAGCGCCATTTGCTGCGTTGGTCAAGTGCTTGGCTCACTTTTTTATTGAAAGGATGCGCAAAGGTGCGCTGTAGGCCATTTAGAAAAGCGCTGTCTGTTTTGGTCGAGACCTGTAAAGCGTAGGGAAAGCAAAATTGCGAGAGGTCGAAATCTTCTTCAAGAAGTTGGGTGATCAGCTTGCGTTGTTGGTTGCTGTGCGCGTAACGAAAAGCAGAATCTAGGTTGTGGTAGCGGACAATATGTTTGACGTTTTCTAATTCTACCTTGTAGGGGTCTTCCTGACAAGCAAAAAGACCGACGAGCAGGAGTAGAAGACTGAACTTGCGTATCATGAATATTGTTATTTTTGTTCAAAATTAACATTAATCAGGCAACATGAAATCACTGCGTTTTCAACTCCCTTTATTTTGTGCATTAATTCTCGCAAATTACACCTCTAGTTTTGCTCAGGCGGTCTCTGAAAAAAAGTTACAGGGCGGCGTCACTGGGTCTGTGGGCCTTAACTTTCCTAAAATGGGAACCAATTTATTGACTGGTGCAAGTGGTTTCTCCTCTTCTTTTGGCGTTAGCTTCACCAAAGCCTCCAAAGAATCGCAAAACATCGCCTTGACCGCTGGTGTCGAATTTGACATCGATAAAATCAACTATGCCGTAAGCGATCAAGATGTTTTTTATCGTTTTACTGACAAACAAATCAAAACCAAAGGTGAAACCGTTTCAACAGATCTATTCTTCAACCTCACTGAGCGCACCTATGAGCCGCTTTACCTGGCTTTACCCATTGGCCTGACCTTCCGTACAGACTTTATCGGTGACTACCGCGGTTTGTTGCGTTTTGGTTTAAGAAACCGCTTCTTGCTCACCAATACCGTAGACGACAAAGGTTATGTCGTTCCTTTTGCCGGTAGTGTGAACGGTTCTGCGGAAGAAAATATCGGGATGAAGGTAAGCAAGGACCTCTTTTTTTACAATGCCAACTTAGGCATAAGTGCAGGCGTAGAATGGAACTTCTCTGGCTCCACTTGTTTAGTTGCCGAACTCGGTTATAGCTATGGTTTTATGCCTTTGCACTTAACTGGTAAAGAACAAAACTACACGCTCTTTACAGTCGACCAAACCACCCTTGCCGAAAACTACTTTAGAAACCAAGCCACGCTCAATCAGGCACAGCTCAAACTGACTTTATTGTTCTAGATGAACGCACTCGCTGCTCATATTGTTTCTTGGTTGAATACTTACCTTCAAAGCGCCAATTCTAAAGGTTTTGTCATTGGTATTTCAGGCGGTATCGACTCCGCACTTACCTCTACGCTTTGTGCACTTACAGGCGCACCAACCATCTGCGTCACGATGCCAATTCGGCAAACCAAAGCAGAGTTTGAGCGCGCCAACGAACACATGCATGATTTACAAACGCGCTTTGCAAACGTCAGTGTTCAAACCATAGACCTCACACATTCTTTTGAAACCTTAGAGGCCGCACTTCCTCTAGATTCTATTTCACACCCGCTCGCAATGGCCAATACACGTGCACGCTTGCGCATGGCAACATTATATGCGGTGGCGCAGGCCAATTCTTGTTTGGTTGCTGGTACGGGCAATAAAGTCGAAGATTTCGGTGTAGGTTTTTACACCAAATATGGCGACGGCGGGGTAGACCTCAGCCCAATTGCCGATCTCATGAAAACTGAAGTGTTTGGTTTGTCAAAAGCACTTGGTGTTGTTTCCTCCATTCAAAATGCAGCCCCAACCGATGGCTTATGGGAAGACGGCCGTTCAGATGAAGATCAAATAGGAGCTACTTATCCAGAGCTCGAATGGGCCATGTGTTACAGTGGCGATGAAGTCACAATCACTGAGCGTCAAAAGGAGGTCCTTGCTATTTATAATAAATACCACCGCGCCAATCTGCACAAAATGCAGCCTATACCAGTTTGTTTGGTGCCGCAAGAACTCAAGGATTTACTGCATTCATGAAAAAGTGCATCCTTGTGACTTTCATTCTCTTTTGTAGCGTAGCAATTCACGCTCAGAAAAATACGCAAAAAGGTTTAGCAGCACTTTCTCAAGCCAATTTCGGAATTGCCAAAACCTATTTTTACAAAGAGCTCAAAAAAGATAGTCTTGCCGCTGCTTTTGGACTTTCTAACTATTACCTCGCGCCTTTTTGTTACCAGGCCGATAGCGCTTTTGCTTACCTTACTTTTTTTGAAGGTGCTTATGCAGTTCTAGATGTAAAGTCAAAAACCAAATTACAAACCGATTTAGCACTCCAAGACACCACTGCACGACATCTTTTCTATCAATTGGCCACCAAAGAATTGCAATTAGCCATGAGCGCGCCTCAAATTTCAGCACTCGAGCTGTTCATGGAGCGTTATGGCCAAAAGTACCCAGACTACAAAAAAGTAGTAGTTGGTTTGCGCGATTCACTGGCTTTTGACCTGGCGGTGCAGGCCCAAAATTCAGCTGCCATGCAGGCTTTTGTGGTCATGTATCCCAATGCGCTGCAGCAGCAAAAGGCAAAAGCCAGCTACGACCTCTTATTGTATCAAGAGCGGACACAACACAATACCGAAGCCGAATTAAAAGATTTTATTGCGCTGTATCCTGAAAACCCATATGTAGAAAAGGTCTGGGGGCGTCTTTATGACATCTACTCACAAGAAGGCACGCTCGAGGCATTTGCGCGCTTTATTCAAAACTATGCCGATGCACCGCAATTAGCAAGCGCTTGGAAGCAAATTTACCGGCTTTATATGCAGCCCTACAGCGTAGAAAAGTTGGCGCAATTCAAAGTTGATTACCCTGCCTATCCTTTTTTAGAAGACCTCGCTTCAGACGGCGATTTACTGCTCAAAAAACTCTATCCTTTTGTTCAGAATAGCACCTTTCGCTATATGGACACCCAAGGTAAGGCCATTATTACTGCCCAATACGACGACGCAAGCGCTTTTTATGACGGTTTGGCAATTGTTTCAAAAAATGAGCTTTTTGGTCTAATTAATAAAAAAAATGAAAGCATTATAGCACTCAAATATCTAGATATCTCGAAGACTACAGACGGCTTTGTAGCTGAAGACAGCGCTGGGTATTACATTTTCAATAATCAAGGTCAGTTGTTGCAAAAAGAGGCCTTGCAATGGGAAGAACTCCAACAAACATTGAGTGCACTTTCCAATCAAATTGATACTATCGAGCCTGTAGTAGTTTCAAAATACGAGCGCATTGACAAAAACGGCAAAGTAGGGCTTACTAAACAGCGTAAAAGTGTGCTTCCAATTAAATATGATGATATTGTTTTTTCAAATGATTCCGGATTCATTTTTGCCAAACTTGGCAAGTCCTTACATTATTTTGATACACTAGGTCGCAGATTGGAATTCAATGGTTTGGACTGGTTTTTGAATGCGTCCGAGCTGGCTGCCTTTTCAAAAGAAGGCTATGCGGTTTTTTCGAAGGCAGCAAAACTTGGTTTGATGGATACAAAAGGTAAAATACTTGTCAAGAATACCTACGAAGCAGCACAAGCGGTCTATAATGGTTTGTGGCCAGTACAGCAAAACGGAAAATGGGGTTTGGTGTCGCTCGATGCCAAAATTGTTTTGCCATTAACTTATGGGCAAATTTTAGCGTTTCCTCCATTTGGTTTCCTCGTAGAATCCACTGAAGGTATTGGTTTGTTAGCCAGTCCTAACAATTGGTTGTTTAATCCTACCTTTAAAACAATTAAACGATTTGAAACTTCTTATTTTTTAGTAGAAAATCAAGATGGTTTAGGGGTTTTTAATACCGATGGCAGCCTACTTATTCCTTGCGCGTATCAACGCATTGTAAGGTTAGACGACGGCGCTTTTCAACTGACCAACGCATCCGGAATTTCCTATTATTTACCGATCGAAAATAAAATAGTTCAGTACCAACCATGAATCCAAGGCAAATTCAGTCCGAACACTACCTCAAAGCACTCATCGTTGTGCTCAGCTTGTACGTGGGCTCATTTGTCTATTTAGAACTTACAACTGTCAAAAAAGAAGAATTGCTTTCTACCGAAGGGCTCTATGAAGTGGCATTGGAAGAGGTTACTGAAGAAGAAAAAGAGCCACTCCGCCAAGAAATGGAGGTGCAGCAACAAAGCGCTGAGTTGCGCAGTGTAGCCCGCGACGCCAACGATACAAGGCCCTCTTCCTATGAAAATTGGTCTGCACAAACAGGCGGAGCAAGCCAAGGTAACCCCGAACAAACTGCCCATGACTATGAAGCGGAGGTTTTTGCCCAAACAGGTGGCGCTGCCGCACGCGAACGCATTGTTCAGGAGAGCAACAAACGCATACAACAGCTCAAACAACAAGGTCAAACGCCACAAACTACAAACACTACAGGTTCGGCGCAACCCAATCAATATGCCGGTGCCGTAATGGTCGATTTCAGCGTCAACAAACGCAGTGCTTTTGAAAGCAACACGTGGTATGTCAGAAACCCGGGTTATACCTGTGGCTTCAATGCCAGTGGTTTGGTATACTTGCAAATAGAAGTAAATGCCGCTGGAAGGGTGAGTGAGGTCAATTACATCGCTGCCAAAAGCAAGAACGCCAGTGCTTGCATGATTGAACAAGCCCTCAAATACGCCAAATTGTCTAGGTTTAGTCCTGGCGATGGTAGCGCCGCAGGCTGGATTTCCTACCGGTTTGAAGCCCAATAAATTGGCTCTAAAAATTTGATTAAAAAATAACCATCATTTTGATGAGATATTGATTATTTTATTTACTTTTGAGCAAACAACACGCACTATGCACATTGCTCAAAATCTCAAGTTCTTACGCAAAAGAAAAGGCAAATCTCAAGAAGAAATGGCCCAAGACCTCGGCCTCAACCGCTCTACCTACAGCGGCTACGAAAACGAAGTAGCGCAGCCTAGTTTAGAGCTTTTGCTTCAATTGGCCCAAGCTGAAAAACTACCTCTAGAGGTCCTTTTGTCTAAGCAGCTAGACCAACTTCCTGTTGCCGAGCTAGACGCGTTTCAAGGTGCCTGGAGAGGCGAGGCGAGTGGGCAGCACCTGCGCGTTCTCACCACGGTTGTCAATACCCAAAACGAAGAAGAAATCGAACTCATCTCCGAAAAGGTAAGCGCGGGCTATACCAGTGGCTATGCCGACCCAAGTTATCTCCAAGAACTTCCTACCTTGCGCTTGCCCTTTCTCTCCAAAGACCGCAAATACCGCGCATTCCCCATCATCGGAGACTCCATGCCCCCGGTGGTTCATGGGTCTTACGTCGTTGGCGAATTTGTGCAAGATTGGCTGCGCTTGCCCTCTAATACTGCCTGCGTTGTGGTCACCAAAGAAGATGGCATCGTATTTAAGTATGTTCAAAACCTGCTCCAAGACCAACAAATTCTTCGCCTCAGTTCTACCAATCTACTTTATGCACCCTTCGAGGTTCATGTTTCTGAAATTCTAGAGGTATGGCGTTTTGTCTCGTATATTTCCAAAGAATTACCCGATATCCAAATTGATCATGCTGCGCTCGGAAGCCAAATTCGCGCCATGCAAGCCGATCTCCAGGCTGCCCTGCACAAGCACAATAAATAGCTGTCATCTGCAGCATTTTTTGTAATTTTGTTCTTCATTTTATAAGATATGTCTATTCAAATTACTTTTCCGGATGGCAACATTCGTACGTATGACGCCGGAACAACAGCCATGCAAGTGGCCCAATCTATTTCAGAAGGCTTGGCGCGCAATGTGTTAGCTGCTCGTATCGACGATCAAGTCAAGGATGCCAGCACACCATTAACCCAAGATTGCACGCTCCAACTCCTCACTTGGACAGACGCCGAAGGCAAATCCACCATGTGGCACTCTTCAGCCCACTTAATGGCCGAAGCACTCGAGTTTTTCTATCCAGGTATCAAATTGGCTATTGGCCCACCCGTAACCAACGGTTTCTACTACGACGTAGACCTCATGGAGCACAGCATTTCTGAGAAAGACCTCGAAAAAATCGAGCAAAAAATGAAAGAGCTCGCCAAGCTCAAAAATCCTTTTGTTCGCCAAGAAATCAGCAAAGCCGATGCCATCGCATACTTCGAAGAAAAGCAAGACCCCTACAAATTAGAGCTTCTTGCCGACCTCCCAGACGGCAGCATCACCTTTTACACGCAAGGGAACTTCACCGACCTTTGCCGTGGCCCGCACATTCCAGACACCGGCTCCATTAAAGCAGTTAAATTAACGGCCATCGCTGGTGCTTACTGGCGCGGCGAAGAAAAAAACAAACAACTTACCCGCATCTACGGTATCACTTTCCCAAAACAAGCGGAGCTCACCGAGCACCTCGAAAGACTAGAAGAGGCCAAACGTCGTGACCACCGCAAATTGGGTAAAGAACTCGAATTATTTACGTTCAGCCAGAAAGTAGGGCAGGGCTTACCACTTTGGTTGCCAAAAGGCGCCGCATTGCGCGAGCGCTTGGAGAACTTCCTTAAAAAAGCACAGCGCAAGGCGGGTTACCAACAAGTCATTACCCCACATATCGGCAACAAAGAACTCTACGTTACCTCGGGTCACTACGAAAAATACGGCGCCGATTCCTTTCAGCCAATCCGCACCCCAGATCCCAACGAAGAGTTCTATTTAAAGCCAATGAACTGCCCGCATCACTGCGAAATCTTCAAAAGCAAACCACGCTCTTACAAAGACCTACCTGCTCGTTTTGCCGAGTTCGGTACCGTATACCGCTACGAACAATCCGGTGAGCTCCACGGCCTTACCCGCGTACGCGGCTTCACTCAAGACGACGCCCATATCTTCTGTACCCAAGAACAAGTAAAAGAAGAATTCAAGAACGTCATCGACATCGTCTTGTACGTACTCAAGACCCTCAAATTCGAGAATTTCAAAGCGCAAATTTCGCTGCGCGACAAGGAAAATCGCGCCAAATATATCGGTTCTGAAGAAAACTGGCAGCGTGCCGAACAAGCGATCATCGAGGCGGCAGCAGAAAAAGAATTGCCAACTGTTGTGGCCTACGGCGAGGCTGCTTTTTACGGCCCTAAGCTCGACTTCATGGTTCAAGATGCCTTGGGTCGGGAGTGGCAATTGGGTACCATTCAAGTAGACTACAACCTTCCCGAACGTTTTGAGCTCGAGTACATTGGTGCCGACAACCAAAAACACCGCCCTGTCATGATCCACCGCGCACCTTTCGGTTCTATGGAGCGCTTCGTGGCTGTATTGCTCGAACATTGCGCTGGCGATTTCCCACTTTGGCTCTCCACAGAGCAATTTATTGTCTTGCCAATCTCCGATAAATACAACGAGTACGCAGAAAAAGTTTCAGAATTCCTAAATAATTCCGATATTCGCGGACTTATTGACGACCGCAACGAGAAAATCGGAAAGAAAATCCGCGATGCAGAACTCAATAAATTGCCTTTCATGCTCATCGTCGGAGAAAAAGAAGCCGAGTCTAATACCATCTCAGTAAGACAACGCGGCGTCGGAGACCACGGCAGCATGGACCTGAACAAATTTGCGGAATTAGTTCAGGAAGTAATTTCCGCAGAATTGGCTTAAGTTGAACTAACTACTGAATGAGAAGAAACTCAAAACCATTTGTAAAAAGAGAAGAGGCTGCTCAGCATCGCATCAATGAAAAGATTTATGCGTCTGAAATCCGCCTTGTTATCGAAGGAGAAGAACCACAAGTCATGAGCGTTGCCCAAGGGATCGCTTTGGCTGAGGAGCAAGACATGGATCTTGTTGAAATCTCTCCAAACGCAACGCCGCCTGTTTGTAAAATCCTAGACTACAAAAAGTTTATTTACAACCAAAAGCGTAAACAAAAAGAACTGAAAGCCAAACAAAGTAAAGTTATTTTGAAAGAAATTCGTTTTGGTCCCAACACCGACGACCACGATTTCGACTTCAAATTAGCCCATGCTAAAAAATTTCTCGAAGAAGGCAGTAAGGTGAAAGCCTACGTTTTCTTCAAAGGAAGAACCATCGTGTTTAAAGACAGAGGCGAGATTTTACTACTCAAGTTTGCCCAAGAACTCGCTGACCTCGGTACGGTAGAACAACTACCCAAACTAGAAGGTAAAAAAATGATCCTCATGATCAACCCGAAAAAGAAATAAGAAGCTGATATAGAAGTTTAACACAAAAAAAGCAAGTCAAATGCCTAAAATGAAAACAAAATCCAGTGCAAAGAAGCGATTCACCATCACTGGAAGTGGCAAAATCAAGCGCAAGCATGCATTTAAGAGCCACATCTTGACCAAAAAGGCTACAAAACGTAAGCGCAATCTTACGCACGCCGGATTGGTTCACGATGCTGACCTCTCAAATGTCAAATTGCAATTGTGCATGAAATAGTCCCTTAACGGTTAATAAATTGTAGAACCCGGTACTGAGTTCCTAAGACTTCCTAGAAGCACTCCCTACCAAAAAATTTAGAAAATATGCCAAGATCAGTAAATCACGTCGCGTCAAGAGCTCGCAGAAAGAACTTGATGAAATTGGCCAAAGGATACTTTGGTCGTCGTAAAAATGTTTGGACCGTCGCTAAAAATGCCATTGAAAAAGGGCTTGTTTATGCGTACTCCGGACGTAAACAAAAGAAAAGAAATTACCGTTCACTCTGGATTACCCGTATCAACGCGGGAGCTCGCCTTCACGGCATGAGCTATTCACAGTTTATGGGTGCCGTACACAAAAGTGGTATCGAACTCAATCGCAAAGTACTTGCTGATTTAGCTATGAACCACCCAGAAGCTTTCAAAGCGGTTGTCGATACGGTAAAAAAATAAGTTTGAATACTATATCAGCTCAAAGCCATTAGTCCACCCGATTAATGGCTTTTTTTATTTTTTGAATTCGCAATGATACGCATCGGTTTAGTTGGCATGGGCTATTTAGGTCGCATTCACCTCAAGGTGTTGCAAGACCTACCCGCGCATTTTCAAATTGCGGGTGTCTTTGATCACAATACAGATAGATCTATTGAGCTCAGGTCTGAAATGCCGGAGCTTTCCATCTTTGCTTCCTATGAAGAACTCCTTCAAAACGCAGATGCAGTCGCAATTATAGCCAGTACGCCAGCTCATTTTGAATTGGCTGCCCAGGCTCTTCGTTCAGCAAAAGCTGTTTTCATCGAAAAACCAATTTGTTCGCTGCTATCCGATGCGCAACAATTAAAGCTGTTAGCAGAACAACAGCAGGTTTTGGTTCAGGTCGGGCATATCGAAAGGTTCAATCCTTTGATCATGGCGCTTTTCACCCAAATTAAAGGTCAGGCTATTCAGGTTCTGAAGTCGAACCGTTCAGCTCCTTTTCAGTTGAG
>CANHBA010000035.1 GCA_947458985.1 Flavobacteriales bacterium | reverse complement strand
GTTGGGGATATCAATTTAAGTTATGCGCTTCCTGTTGCTGCTGAACTCTATTTTGGCGACATCGATGATCCAAATTTCAAAGTCGGCTTAGGTGCAACTTTTGCACGCACAACCTACAGCGGCGACTTCTTTTCAGAATCGACCAATGTCTTCGGCCCAACTATCTCTACAGGTTTTCAGCTGGAAATCCGAGACAAACTCACCGAAGTCAATCTCAACTACACCTATGGCCTCTCGTCTTCTTCGGCTATCCCAAGCGGCTCTACAGTTACTAAAGATGTCAACCACGGCTTTGCAATCATGGTGCTTTATAGTTTGGATTAGAATTCTCACTTCTCCTCCACCCTCACCAACACATTTACCTCAAACACTCCGCTTTGCTCGGCCTTGTAATTGGTGTGCCAGTAGTTATTGAACACATACAAATAAAGTGGCGAAACACTTTGATTGTCGCGTTTCCAGACCTTAGCGCCCGCTTGTTGTTGCTCGTCAATGGGGCTTCCTAGTTCTATAAGGTTGCAGTCGGGCGTAAAGATGGTAAGCTTGAATTTTTTGTCTTCGAGTATCAGATGATCTGAAACACAAATAAACTCTTTGTTAGAGCCTGCCAGCTGGTCCGCAGGGTAATTGAGCAGTGTTTCTTCGCCGTAGGTCAAGGTAGGGTTGTCGAGTTGGAAAGGCAAGCAAATGTGCAAGGCTTCTTTGTCTCGGATGGCTTTTTTGTCGATGCGAAACCGCAAGTAAAATTCATCTGGATGGGCTGCCGGCTGAAATTGAACTGTGATATTCAAATTGGGGTGCGCTATGCTTTGCAAGCCCTTCTTTTGATCGATTTGCGTATTCAATAAAACTTCATTGACCTGCGGAGAAATACCCAAACTATAAATACATGCACCGAGCCCTGGTGTGTCTTGTCGGAGCAATTCAATTCCATCCCATTTGAGTGACCTGATTCCCGAATAGGCCTCATCCCATAGAAATCTAAAGTTACTTACCACACTATTATTGCAGTACCCTTTGAATTGGGCTTGCTTTCCTATGCGCGAGAATTGCAATTGAGCTGAGTCTAGAAAAGATTTCTTGATGCGCCATTGTTCGGTCGAGAAATAAGTGTCTGGCGCCGAAATACTGCACCATGCGCCCCAGGTGTGTTCGTGAAACAAGACTAAGTTGCGGTGGATTTCTTGCAATGCTTCTTGATGCTGATTTTTTTGAATTTCGTTTAACTGCCCTTCAAAATCAATGACTTCTTTGACCAAGCGGCGCGACTGAATTTCTTCGGCGGCTGTGGAGTAAGCGCCATCTTCCCAATAAGGGCTGATTTCTCCTGATTGAACAGGTAGATCATCTTTGTATTTCTTTAAAAAATCCGAAAACAAGGTATCTAAATTGGAAAGCAGCAATTGAGGTGAACTGTACTTGGAATTCCAAGCGGCAATGAACTCACAAAGCGTGGTGTCTACGGGGCCGTTGTCAGCGTTTTTGGTGTAGCGCAGTTGCACGACATTGTAGGGATACGCCGACAACTCTTGGGTGTAAGCCGAGAGGCGCTTTTCCCATTCAAAAAACTGTTGGCCTGCTGAAATATTGTGAAAATAAGAATAGCCTTTGCCGGCGGTCCAGACAAAAAGTTGTTGGGAGCTATCAGTTTTTGATTGCCAAATAAAAGGTTGGTCGCCAGTTTCGTGAATGACTCCACCTACGCGGTCGCCATGATCGGCATGGTTGGCAACGTAATTGGGGCCCAATGATAAATACGAGATTTGCTGTTGTGCATACGCCTCAAAAGCAGCATAGGTTTGCCCTGGAATGTCGGTCACCATGGCGTTTGAAATATGCAAGCCGTATTTGCGCTCTAAGTTCCTCGCATAAGCCGTGAGCCAAACAAATTCTTCGGGGCGCATGAGGCCAGTAAGGCAATTGGCATAGTTGGCCGATAGCACCAACTGACCGGCCTTTACGGCAGCCACAAACGCGGCCTCTTCAGTGGAGCTCGCTTCTTTTAAGAAATTCTCCACCGCCCACAACGATTCAATATGCCAGATGGGCTCAATAGCTCCCACTCCTCCTTTTGCAATCCAGCGTAGGGCCGACCGGATATTTTCAGTTTGAATTTTGGCCACATCCGTCTGCAAATGCGAATAACCGATGTCGTTGTGCGAGTGGTGAATCAGGTGAAAAGTGAGGTCTTTGATGGGCTTCACCTCCAAAAAAAGTAAGGAATCTATACAGGGCTTGCCCTTGGCAAAGGCCCTAAAACGCAAGGTGTCCGTACCGATAAAAGCCGCCGGATACGCGGGTAGCGTCAGGTAATGATAGCCTGGTTTAAAGTGATTTTGGAACTGAACATAAGAAGAAACAAATGAAATACTATCTATTCCTTCTTGGATCAGGCACTGCACATTTATAGGTCGTTTTTGCTGGGCTCTGAGCACCAATGCACTCGGTTGCACATTGACTTTGGTTTGCGCTTTGTACTGAAAAACCATCAGCCAATCGCGGCTTTGCAAATCCCGACCCACTATCTTAAAATGGCGCTTACCTACCTGATGTTCGGGAAGTTGAATATCGAGGTAGCCAAACATGTCTTTGTTGATGTCTTTTTCAAGCAGCGTAAAGCTAAAATCAGATTGGGGTGCAAAAATGCTTTCGTGTTGAAAAGAGTTGAGCTCAACCCAGTTCTTTTTGGTTTCAAAAGTAATAATCAGGCTATCGTCAAGATACACATCAAAAAGACGGTCTCCACCACTTGTACCGTTTGAAAAACCTATCAAAAATTGGTAATTCACCTTCCCTTCTTGAACAATTGGCGCAGCGGCCTCCCATTCTATAGGCGAAACACCATTGCAGCGCGTCAATAAGGCTAAATTGGCAAACTCCCTAAAAGGTGAAAAATAGCTGAGGTCTTCACCTGAAATTTTCTTGAAAAAGCCTGCAGGTTGGGTTTGAGCGTCCAAATAGGTACTTAGCCCTAAAAAAAGTAAAATATGCCACCAATGTTTCATGCTCCTAAGGTAGTAAATTCTAATTTTGCACCTAAACTCCACTTATGCGCTTCAACCTTTCTGAAATCAACGAACTCATCCGTTCCAGACGCACTATTTACCCC
Organism: Flavobacteriales bacterium; assembly: GCA_947458985.1. GTDB lineage: Bacteria > Bacteroidota > Bacteroidia > Flavobacteriales_D > Crocinitomicaceae > UBA952. The sequence goes on along the minus strand of CANHBA010000035.1, from coordinate 12,460 downwards.
GAGCAATTTTCGGACAGGAAGGTCCATAAAGAGCAAATTGAATTACTGCTCAACAACGCGCAGTGGGCGCCCACGCACGGCAACACCCAACCTTGGCGTTTTCAGGTTTTTATGGAAGATGGGCGTCAAAAACTCAGTACTTTTCTAGGTGAAACCTACCTTCAACTCACACCTGAAGGCCAACAAGACGACGCCAAACTAGCCAAAATGCTGCGCCGGCCCCTACTCGCTTCTGCGGTGGTGGCCGTTTGCATGAAGCGTCAAGAAAGCGAGAAAATTCCAGAAATTGAAGAAATTGAAGCGGTAGCGTGTGCCATCCAGAACCTCCACCTGAGCTGCACGGCTTATGGCCTCGGTGGTTTTTGGTCTACACCCAAACTCATTTACACCCCAGCCATGAACGCCTTCCTTGGTTTGGAAGAAAAAGACAAATGCCTCGGCTTGTTTTACATTGGTTACCCAAGTATTGAATGGCCTACCAACCAGCACCGACGTCCTTTAGAATACAACTGCACCTGGATCAGCGAATAAACTACTCGTTTCGGTCAAATTTTCGTTTCTTTGTCTATGCGCCTTTTGTTTGTCATCTTGCTTCTTTTTCCTGCACTTGGTTGGACTCAGGCTTTTAACCAATTAGGCAAGCCCAATTACTTTGGTTTTCATTATCGGCATATTGTCCCCATGCAACAAATGCAATCTGGGGCTCAAAAATTTGCCGATAGCATCTTGCAAACAACGCTCACACCTACCGACGGCTATACTTTTGGCGGCGTATTGCGCTACGGCCTCACCGACCTCATTTCACTCGAAACCGGGCTCTACTACAACCAAAGAACATTCTCAATTCAAAGCACACGCACCGACAGCATGCTAAGTGTGGATCAACGCCTGCGTTTTGTTCAGTTTGAAATTCCGATCCAAGGCAATATCGGCATCCAACTCAGCCGCTCATTCTATGCCAACGCGGCGCTAGGTGGTGCCATACTCTACAAACCCTCAAGTGTGGCTACGTATGTGAATCCTTCGGATAAACACGAATTCAGGCAAGTTGGCCTAGTCGACAACAATAAAAAATTAGGTTTCGATGTGCGCACCAGCATCGGTTTTGAGTACCGCAACAAAAAAGCAGGTGTGTTTTACCTTGGTGGCACCGCTTTTGTGCAATTGCAACCGGCGTTTGTACTTTTATCTAAATACCAATATGTAAATTTCAGGCAAACCGCCTTTGGAAATGTCAATGCTTCGGGTTTTGGCCTCGACTTCAAGTATTTTATTCCTTACACGCGCTCAGGGCGCCTTATTTTTCAGCAGGGCCCGATTGAGTAACTAGCGCTGCCCGAGTTTGTAACCCAAATAAGCCACTGGTAAGTAGGCCAAGATTAAATCTGTTGTAACAAACCACCAAGGTGTTCCGGGAAGTGTCAGGACCATCATTACGCCGCCTGCTAAAAAAGCAAAGCCGATCGCCATTGCGTTAAGAAGCGCCCGATTCACTTTCAATTTACTTACAAAATAGGCACCCACGAAGGTCCCAATTGCATGTGCAAGGAAAGGAAAAATAAAATGTTCAACACCCATTAGAGGCATCGCTTTAGCTAATCCTTGCTCTGTAGATAAGTCTAAACCTTTGGGGGCTTTTACAATTTGAGAACCGATTTGGACAATAACGCCATTTGTGATTACCCCAAGTAAAAGACCAGCTACGGATAGTAAAATAGATTTCATGATGTTTAGTTTGATTTCAATGATGGTATTGTAAAAATATCGTTTTCTGTGTATGTCACTTTGTATTTCTGTTTTGCTTCGGCTCTGCTGCAGGCGTTGTAGTGCCACCATTCGGTTGGGAGCTGCCTAAACCCTTGCGCTTGCATGGCGTTGCGCAAGATTTTTCTGTTCTTGACTTGCAAAGGTGTGAGTTGGCCTGTTTTCAAAAAGGAAGCCTCCAAACTCGGGTAGGCAATTGGGCGAAAATCGTCGAACCCTGCCCCCATGTCAAGTGGGTTTCCTTTTGCATCCAAAACACTGAGGTCTATGGCCGCACCCATATTATGCAAACTCAGGCTCTTTGGGTTGGAGACATATTTGCCGCGCTCAGAAGGCGCAAGCGTGTCGAGGGCTTGCCACATTTTTTGTTGCACCGAAACGGGGCGCAATGCATCGTAGATCAAGAGCTTATAGCCAGGATACGCGCGCGACAACGTTTTTTGAACCAAGGAAAGCCGCAGCGCTACATCTTTTTGCAAATAAGCTGTTGTGAGCCGCTCGTAAAGTTTTTCATGAAGAAAGTTGTCTGTGCTGGCGTATTTTAAATCGAGCTGAATAGAGGAATCAATAGATTGTATATCGACCAGACCCGATGGTATTTGCAAGGCATTTATTTTGGGTTCTTTCTTTTCTTGACTTTTTGGAGCATTTTGAACGTCGTTTGCAGGATTGGGATGGTTGTCGCAACTACAAAATAGAACGATACAGGCAAGCCATAGAAAGAAAAGCTTCATTTGTCTTACAAAGAGGCAAGCAGGCGTGTTGTTTCGGCCTGAATGCGGGTGCGCAAACCTTCAGATACAGGATAGAGCGGTAAACGCATGGTTTCTTGCATGAGGCCACGCGCCGCCAATGCGACCTTTACCCCACCCGGATTTCCTTCTTCAAAGAACATTTTGGTGACGTTAAAGAGGTCGTAATGCGCTGCTTTGGCCAGCGTTAAGTCGGCGGCCATGCTGGCATGTACCATTTGAGAAAAGCGTTCAGGAAAAGCATTGGCCACCACTGAAATGACGCCATCGGCACCCGCTGCAATAAGCGGCATGGTAAGGTTGTCGTCGCCAGAAAGCACTCCAAAACCTGGTTTTCTTTGTCGAATGATATCCATGATTTGCTCCATGTTGCCAGATGCTTCTTTGACAGCAACTACATTTGGGAGTTCGGCGAGTTCAAGAGTTGTTTCGACACTCATGTTAGAGCCTGTGCGCCCTGGAACATTATAGAGAATGATAGGAAGATCGGTATAGGAAGCTACTTGCTTGAAATGAGCCACAATTCCTTTTTGAATGGGCTTGTTGTAGTAAGGAGAAACCGATAAAATACCGTCTACACCACTTGGTAAGTTTTGAAACAAAGTGGCGAGCCCAGATGTGTTGTTTCCACCGATGCCGTAAACAACAGGTAACTGACCATTATTCACTTCAAGAACGGTGTCCAATACCAAGCGTTTTTCATCCTGAGAAAGCGTCGGCGACTCGCCGGTTGTGCCTTGAACCACTAAAAAATCTGTTCCGCCGTCAATTTGAAGGTGTACGAGTTGCTTGAGGGCTTGCGTATCGATGCTGCCATCGGGTTGAAATGGTGTGACGAGTGCAACACCTGAGCCTTTAAATGTTTTCATTGGGCTATTCTCTCTAAAGTTTGTTGAATGTATTGAAGTTGCGCATGCGCATCGGTTTGCGCGGTATCTATTTGTAAATCAAAGTTTTTACCTTCCGCATTGAGCAATAAGCGCTTGTTGATTTTGGTGGTTTGCAACGCTCCGTAAATCTTGACATCTAAACTACCATTCCAGATGAGGAGGTCGTAATTTTTGTGCAGCTCTGCGTCTAGTTGAATGTCTTTTAACTTGCCGAACATAGAGTAATCGGCAGGAGAGTTGTAGTAGATGAGAAAGTGAGGTGGCAGATTTTTTTTGTCGAGGTCTTTGGGGACATTGACAATAATGAGGGTTTGTGCAAATTTTTTCTGCTGCAAAAAATGATCGATGGCCTTTACAAAAGCACGCATTTGTTGCTCGTCTTGATAAGACCAGACTACAACGATGCTTTTTGTTTGCTCCCAAATACTTGTTTTACTCACTGAGAAATCATTTTAATGAAGTCGTTTTCCGACAACAAAGTTACGCCTAAGTCTGTTGCCTTTTGCAATTTTGCAGGCCCCATATTTGCTCCGGCTATTAAAAAATGTGTTTTGGCCGACACCGAAGAACCTAATTTGCCACCATTCAGTTCAATGAGTTCTTTGAGTTCGTCCCGACTAAAGGCCTCAAAAGTACCTGAAATGACGCAGATCTTGCCTTCTAACAAGTTCGAAGTTAAGGTTTTTTGGGTGGCTTCCAATTGCAAACCTACTGCTTTTAAGCCGGCGATATAAGCTTGCTGGTTAGGATTGGATAAATAAGCAAGCAGAGATTGCGCAATTTTGTCGCCGATTTCATCGACCAGCAAGAGTTCTTCTAAGGTAGCTGCTTGTAGCGCCTCCATGGTGCCAAAAGCTTGCGCTAGTTTTTTAGCGACGGTTTCACCTACAAAGCGGATTCCTAAGCCAAAAAGCACGCGTTCAAAAGGAATGGTCTTGGACGCCGCTATAGATTGCAAAAGGTTATTGGCAGATTTCTCAGCCATTCTTTCCAAACTAAGCAGCTGATCAAAGGTAAGCGAATATAAGTCTAAAGAATTCTTAATTAAACCTTTAGCATACATCATTTCAATGGTTTCTTCACCTAAACCATCGATATTAAGGGCTTTGCGGCTGATGAAATGAAGAATTTTGCCCGTTACCTGCGGCCTACAACCGAGTTCGTTCGGGCAATAATGTTGGGCTTCGCCTTCCTGGCGCCCCAATACACTACCGCACTCGGGGCAATGCGCAATGAAGGCAATGCGGTTTTCGGACTTGCGCAAATTTAGATTGACCCCAACAATTTTAGGAATGATTTCACCTCCCTTTTCAACCTGAACGGTGTCGCCCGCGCAGAGGTCAAGCTTATGAATTTGGTCGGCGTTGTGCAAAGAAGCGCGCTTCACGGTGGTGCCACCAAGTTGTACGGGTTGAAGATAAGCAACTGGTGTAATGGCACCCGTGCGGCCAACCTGATAATGAACGGCCTCAAGCAGCGTTTCTACTTGTTGGGTTTTGAATTTGTAGGCAATGGCCCAACGCGGCGATTTAGCGGTAAGGCCGAGTTCGGTTTGTTGTGCGTAGGAGTTGACCTTGAGCACTACGCCATCGATGTCAAAAGGCAGGTGTGCTCGTTGGGTATCCCAGTAATGGATGAAATCCATGATGCCATCGATGGAATTTGTTTTTTCGATCATGCGCTGCGCTGGGTCGGGCACTTTAAAACCCCAAGATTTGGCTTGTTGAACGGCTTCAAAATGACCTAAAACTTGGTTGCTTAGGCCATGAACCCCGTATAGATAGCAGTCCAAACCACGCTTGGCGACTTCTTTGGAGTCGAGTAATTTGAGGGTACCTGCGGCGGTATTGCGCGGATTGGCAAACAAAGCCTCGCCTTGCGCTTCGCGCTGTTGGTTGAGCAAGTCAAAATTGTGTTGTGGCATAAAGATTTCACCCCTGATTTCGAAATCAGGAGGGAACGCGCCGTGGAGGCTGAGCGGAACCGAGCGAATGGTGCGCACGTTGGTCGTGACGTCTTCTCCTTGTTCGCCATCGCCTCGGGTAAGCGCAAGCGATAGTTGGCCATTTTGGTACTGCATGCCAATGGCAACGCCGTCGTATTTGAGCTCACAAACAAATTCTGAGGCTTCTTGCAAGGCTTTTTGGCAGCGCTCAGCCCAATCGATGATATCTTGCTCAGAATAGCTATTGGAAAGCGACAGCATCGGAAAACGGTGCTTTTTGGTCGCGAATTTCTTGGTGAGATCGCCCCCTACTCTTTTGGTGGGGCTATTGAGATCAATAAAAGTTGGATATTGGCTTTCGAGTACTTCTAACTCTTTGAGGAGGATATCAAACTCGTAATCGGATATAAGCGGCTGATTGAGCACGTAATAAGCGTGGTTGTGCGCGTGTAACGAGGCACTCAACTGAGCCATTTTGGCTTGTATTGCTTGGCTATCCATGAGTTAAAGTTACGCTTTTTGTGCTAAAATCATGCGTTCTTTCCCTTGTAAATCCCGATAAATTCTTGGATTTTCAAATGCCTCTGTTTGCAAGAGCGCCAAGGTTTGAGCAGCTAAATCTTCGTGTATTTCTAAAGCGAGATAGCCTCTAGATTCAAGACTTACCTGAGCAATCGCGACAATGCGCTTGTAAAACAGCAAAGGATCGTGGTCCGGGACAAAAAGCGCCATGTGCGGTTCAAAATCCAGGACGTTGGCTGCCATTAGTTGGGCTTCTTGCTCAGGAATATAAGGCGGGTTCGAAACAAGTAAATCAAAAGTTTGAGTTGTTTGCCAAGTGAGGATGTCTTCCATAACAAATTCAACATCGAGTTTGGTTTGAAGCGCATTTTCTCGAGCAAGTGCGATAGCGTCTAAAGATAAATCAACACCCACAACCTTGGCATTTGGGAACTTCTTTTGAAGGGCTAAAGCAATGCAGCCCGAACCCGTACAGAGGTCGAGGATGGATTCAAAAGGTAAATCTAACTTGAGAAGCAAAGAGATCAATTCTTCGGTTTCGGGTCTTGGTATGAGCGCCCTTTGGTCAATTTTCAGGTGTAAATCAGCAAAATAAACCTCGCCCATGATATACTGAAAAGGTTCATTGGCTTGTAAGCGCTTCACAACAGAACGAATGCGCAGTAAGTCTGATTCTGAAAACCTTTCGTTATTGTTCAGTAAGACATCGCTTGAAGACCAACCAAAATAAGCGTTCAGTACCGAAGTCCACATGGATTTACACTCGCTATTTGAAAATAAATCAGCTAAGGCCTCAAAAAAATAGAGCTTTGCGCTGGCCACGCGGTTGTCGGCTACAAACATTAGTGCTTGCGTAATTTGATAAACGGTTTGATTTTTTCGTTTTCGATCAGGACCGTCAGGTTATAATAGGCAATTTTCCATTGACCATTTTCCAATACGCAGATGCCACTTCCTCTGCAACCTTCCATCCAGGTTTGGAGGTCTTCATCAAAATAAGCTACCTGTCCATCAGCTGCAAAATGCCAATTTCGCTTGCACGGCTTGAAATCCCAAGCTTTGCCTTTGTCAAAATAAGGTTTACAAAAAGTCATAAATTCAGGCTTTGACCAGCGTTCACCAGGTGCGGTTCCTAAAAAAACAAAATTGGAAGTGGTAACAGAAAAGTAAGCGTCAAAATTGGCTTGAGCAGCAGCAATATGCCATGAATTGAGCAGTTGATTCAGCGCGTTTGTATCGTGTTTTTCAAGCTGAACTTCGATTGAAACCCGATCCATATTTTGGCAAAATCCTTGAAAGGAAAATAAAAGGAATAATATAAAAGTCCATTTCATGATGTCGAATGATTTGTTTATAATGCTTCTAACTTAAAAACACATTTGCCTTTGATGAAGGTGCGCCACGCATAGTTTTGAACTTGGCCCGCCTCACCGTTGACCGGGTATTCAAAAATCGCTAATGTGGCATCTTTGCCTTTTTCTAAGGTGCCAATATTTTTTTCTTGAAAGGACGCAAAAGCAGCATAGATGGTCATGCCGCGGATGATTTCATCTAAAGTAAGTGCTTGCCCATACGGACTATTGTAGGCGGCTTGTATGGTGGCAAAAGGATTGGTTTGCTCCACTGGAAAATCGGTACCCAATGCAATCATGCCAAACTGATCGAGTAAGGTTTTATAGGCATATGCTCCTTTCATTCGGGCCTTACCGAGGCGTGCTTCTGCCCAATCGGCATCGGAAACCGCATGGGTGGGTTGTACAGATGGGAAAACAGCAAAATTGGCAAACTTTTGAAAATCTTGAGGGTCTACCACTTGGGCGTGTTCAATGCGAAAACGGTGGTCTGGCTTTTGTTTGAAAACTTGCTCATAAATGGAAAGCACCAACGCATTTGCGGAATCGCCGATACTGTGGGTATTCATTTGATACCCATTGCGGACACAAAACTGCGCTAGGTTTTGCATGCGTGCGATATCTGTCAGCAATAAACCGCGGCCTTCTGGGTGGTCGTGGTAAGGTGCTTTCAACAGAGCGCCTCTAGAACCCAGCGCGCCATCGGCAAAACATTTGAAACTGCGTATGCTCAAGTTTTTGAAACGGTAGCGCCCGTTTTGCTGTACAAAATTGCGGTTGAGCGGGCTATCCATGAGCATGGCATAGACATTCAGCTTGAGCTTCCCCTTTGAAATGAGTTGCTTGAACCAAGCGATGTGCTCAAAATCGATGCCTGCTTCGTGCACGCCTGTGATGCCGTACTGCAACAGCTCGTCTTGAACTTGCAATATGGCTTTCAAATATGCTTTTGGTGCGTAATCTGGTACAAAAGGCTGCACCACGTTGATGGCGTTGTCTATTAAAACTCCCGTTGGCAGATAGGTTTGCAGGATGATTTTCTCGCCAAAATTGGAATCTCGGGGTAAATTCAAATTCATGGGAAAAGAGAGGTTTCCTTCCATGATTTGCTTTGAAAAAACGACTTCTCCACCGCTCAATTGATCGAGTTTATCTAGCAACTTACTTTTTTTGATAAGGTAATCATTGACCAATGCGGCATGACCGTCTATGCGGTAAAGGCAAACAGGAATATTTGGAAACAAGCGGTTGAGCTCCGTATTGGTTGGCATTTGCTGGCCGGCCCATTGGGTTTGATCCCAGCCCTGCCCTAGTACAAACTTCAGATTTGGATGCTGCGCCTTGTATTGTTCGCAACGGTGCAGCAACTCTTGCTCTGAACGCACGCCGCGGAGGTCTAGGCCAAGTAATTGCTTGGCGTACATGAGCATGTGGCCGTGTGCATCGGTAAAACCTGGATACATTTCCTTTCCTTGTGCATCTATGGTTTCGTCTGAACGGTATTTGTTTAAAATTTGGCGCTCTGGGCCTACTTCAACAATTTTACCATTGCGTATGGCAATAGCGTCATGAACCGTAGATGATAGATCCATGGTGTGGATCTTGGCGTTGTGGATGATCAGATCGACCTTCTGCCCTTTCATGCAGGAAGTCAGCAGAACAGTTAACACAAGAAAGGACAGGAAGTTTTTCATTTTAGAAAGGATAACCAATTCCGAAGTTTAAATAGTTGGGTAAGAAAGGTCTTGGCATGATTTCCTTGACCTGATCTAGGGTCATGTTGAAATGCTGCATGCCTTCTTGGTAGTAGGTTTCGCGGGTTTTGAAATCTTGGAATACCCAACGGGCGCCATCGGCAAAAGCGGGGTCGAAAATCGGGAAACCGACATCTAATCTTAAAATAAAGAAGTCGAGGTCCATGCGAAGCCCTACTCCTGAAGAGATGGCTAGTTGCGGAATAAACGATTGCCAATTGAACTGACTACCCAAACGAGAGGCATCTTCGCGGTAGGTCCAGATGTTACCGAAGTCGGTAAAAATTGCACCTTTAAATGTGGAGCCCATATCGAAACGGTATTCCAAAGCGCCACCAAAACGGATGTCGCCAATTTGGGTGGCCAAACGGCTGGTGTCGAGGTGGTATTTGTAGGCGCCCGGGCCCAAGGCTCTTGCGCGCCAGCCACGGTTGTCATTGGAGCCTCCGCCAAAGAAACTGTAATCGTAAGGCATGGCGGTTTGCGAGTTTCCGTAAGAAATTCCGGCGCCAGCATGCATGCGCAGGTGTAAAGTGCTTTTGTTGGCCATGCGCATGGAGGCATTGAGTTGGTTGTCTAGGCGTACGAATTGTGAATAAGGTTGCTTTCCTAATAGGTATTGTCCGTTGAGTGTATCCTGACGCGCTCTAAATGCGTAGAGCACATTGCCAGCGGCGTCGAGGGTACTATTGAAATAAAGCGTGCCGTTGTAATGTCTTTTTTGGCCCGGTTTGTCGTCTTTGTCTTTGTTGGAATATTCGTAGGAAAATTTGAAATCTTGCCAAATGAACTGGTTGCTGTAGGTATTGAACAAAAAGAGGTCGTTGATTTGATTGAGCTGCGCTTCAAAAGCCGCAGATTTTTGAATATTGACGTATTTAATGACCGATGCCCCGGGCAAGCCCATCTGAAAGACTTGCGTTTTGCCAACTAAAAAACGCCAAGTGTAATTGAGCTGAAAAACACGGCGGTCAAAAATGTTGCGTTTTTCAAAATTCATGGCGGTGCTGATGACCGTTCTTGGTTTTTGGCGCTTCCCTAACAAATTGACAGGTGTTGGAAACAAACCGGGGAGGTCGATTTTCAAACTCGGGCCAATCTCAAATGTATTGAAGGTGCGCCCTGCCGTTACCAGCTGCGATTCAGAGTTGGCATCGAAAACGGGGGGCTGCGACTCAAAACCTCCACCCAATGAAAAGGTGAGCCGTTCTGCACCTCCAAATAAGTTTTTGTTGGTGTAATTCAGAGAAGCCGCCGCTCCTAATAAACCAAAACTAGAGGTGAACCTCGGGTCAAAAGCCCAAGATTGTTTTTTGGCCGGCTCCAAATAATAGTGCACATTGAGTTGATTGGTTCCGGGGACTTCTTCAATGTAGGGCTTTACTGAAGTAAAAACACCCAATTGAACCAAGGAGCGATAAGAACGGTCTAGGTAATATTCTTTGTAGGTATTGCCTTGTTCGAGATAGTTTTGCATCTCGAGTACGTCGGCATTGATCCAAGGGTAGCTTCCATTGTACTTGAGGGTCATGCTGCGCCAATTGCTTTTGGTGCCGTAAGGTACTTTCAGGTCTAAAGCTTGTTTTTTAGAATAGAGCAATTCATTGTAGATGAGCTGTTCTTGCGTGCGCACATATTGCGGCAGTAAGGAGTCGTAGTTGCTGAGCCCGGCTTTGGAAAGTTCGTTGGCAAAGCTACCCGCCACCTGCAAGGTATCGGCCAAATGAAAGTACACGCGATTGATTTTTGTTTCGCGGTACGGCACGCGCACTAGGCTGTCCGGATTTTGAGCTGCAGGCACGAGGCGGTCTTCAAATTTCACCACCAAATGAACGGTCATGTTGGTGCGATTGGTGTCTGCTTGAAATTGAATGCTATTGCTATTGAACTTATAGACGCTTTCGTCGCGCATGAATTTAGCCACTTTTTCACGGTAAGTAGAAAGGTAGTCGAGGTCGAAAGGTTGGCCAATAAGTGGATGCTCGCCCAGCGGAAGGTATTCTTTTTTGATGAGTTTTTGATGGAGGTCGCGCAGCAAGCGTGCTCCTGTATAGGTTACAGAATCGATGATGTACTGGCGGCCTTCATCGATGTGATAAATGGCTTGAACAGTTTGTTTGTTGGGGTTGTAATTGACTTCTGAGCGCACGCTTCCGTAGTAATATCCTTTTTTGACTAGGTAGCGCGCAAGTTGGTCTTCGTTTTTTCGGTGCAACAGCGTGTCAAAAACTACTGGCTTTTGACCGTATTTGTATTTGAGTTTCTCAGCCCAGATGGCCTGCTTAAAAGTGCTGTCTGGGAGGCTTTTAAAACGGTAATCGGCTTTCTTTTTCTGAATGGCCCGCTTGTTTCTGCGCGCGTTTACGGTTAAAACTTTAGCCCTTTTACGACTTAATTTCTCCTCAAAATGCACATATTTCTGAGCTTTTTTATTGGCAACATTGGCAGAGTCGATCGCATTATACAGCCAAAGTTTCCAGGGTGCACCAAAAAACCGCGCATTGGGTTGCTGCCTCAAGACCTGAGTGAGTTCATAGCGATCGAGCTTAGTGGTGAGCGGATTATCGAGTGCAATTGTGGTACTGCGCAGCAGGTAATTACCTTGCGGAACATTTTTAGCCATTCTGCAGCTCGCTAAAAGCAACGTAGAGACGACAAATAATTGTACTTTTGAAATCAGACGCATTATAACACAAAAGTAAATAATATTCACCTTGGAAAAGCTCAGTCAGCAAAAGATCAAAGACTTCAAAAAATTGCAGCTCAAAAAGCACCGCAATGCTGAGCAAATGCTCTATTTAGAAGGAGAAACACTCATCAAAGATCTTCTCGGCGAATTCCCTCAACTCGTCCTGACGCTCGTTGTTACCGAAGACAAAGCTCAGGAATACGAAAACTTCCACAAAGAGCTGCTTGTTGCACCATTGAGCGAGCTCGAAAAACTCACACAGCTCAAGACACCCAAAAAGGTCAATGCAATTGTAAAGTATCCAAAGAATAAGCCTTGGAAGAATGGGCAAAAAGCGCTTTTGCTCGATCAAATTCAAGATCCAGGCAACCTCGGCACGCTCATCAGAACCGCCGATTGGTTTGGCATCCAACATATTTTTTGCGCACCAGGCACCACCGATTACCTCAGCCCAAAAGTCATTCACGCCTCCATGTCTTCGGCTTTTCGCGTGCAAATCCATTACCAAGAACTCGGGCCAATCATCAAAAAATACGCCGACCAAACCTACGGCGCCTATATGGACGGCACTGATTTCGAGCAAATTGAACCAAAAGACATTCAATTTTTGGTTTTAGGGCATGAAGGACACGGCATCAGCTCCGAACTCACCGCACTTTTGAAGAAGCGCATCGGCATCCCACAAAAAGGCGCTGCCGAATCCTTAAATGTAGCTGTGGCCGCCGGAATTTTGATGCAACATCTCAGTAAATAAAAGATTTCATTAGCAAGATCAGGGAAAAGGCCGTATTT